>NZ_CP024769.1:0-42768 GCF_011395035.1 Pantoea cypripedii | reverse complement strand
AAGCGGCCTTTAAAATCTGCGCACCAGACCTGATTATTCGCCGTAGTCTGCGTGAGTTTCTGCACATTGCCGGGTGTGCGTTTACGCTTCAGGCGGTCAGGCACCAGGCCTTCCTGTTTCAGCAGGTCCCCGATGGTGCTGGCGGCAGGAACGATGAAGCCGGGGTCGTGACTGAGGAACCAGTGATGGATTTTTTTGGGTCCCCAGTCGGGATGCTGCATACGGAAGAGAATGAGGCGGTCAGCGATATCCGGGGAGATTTTCTCCGGCTGTGTGAGTCTTGCCCGTGAGGCGTCCTGAAGAGAGGAGAGGTCAGCGGGGTCAAATCGGCTGAGCCACTTATAGCCGGTTTTCCGGCTGATACGGTGCAGACGGCAAAGTTCAGAAACGGAATGAGTGCCTGCAAGGCAGGCACGGATAAATTCAAGGCGTTGCATGATAACAGTCTCAGTCCAGGGCATAGTGAGTCTCCTCTGCTATGCCGTTTATAACTGTTACCCATGTGCCCGGTCTAAAGTGTTACCTATGTGCCCGGTTTGTACCTTAATGCCGACCCTACAGGCGTAGGGTGCGCTTTCAAGCGCACCAGGTAGCAACAAACGTATTTCAGCCCGCAAAGCGTTTAGCACCAAACACGCAAACAAGGGTGGTGGACGCTACCATCAGCATGGCCCAGCTGACCGATTCGTGCAGCAGTAAAGCCGCCAGCGCAAATCCCATAAACGGTTGTATCAACTGCAACTGCCCAACCGCAGCAATCCCGCCTTTCGCCAGGCCGTGATACCAGAAGATAAAGCCGATCAGCATACTGAAGATTGAGACATAGGCAAACCCCAGCCAGGCAGACATCGCGATATTGGCAAAGGTCGCCGGACGCGTAACCGCGGCAATCGGTAACATGACGGGAACGGAAAGAATCAGCGCCCAGCTGATGACCTGCCAGCCGCCGAGACGCCGCGAGAGTTTTGCGCCTTCAGCATATCCCAGCCCGCATAAGATGATGGCTCCGATCATCAGGCTATCACCGGTCATCATCATTCCCGCCGTGTCGCTCAGGGTATAACCGGCGATGATGGCTCCGCCCGTCAGTGAAAACAGCCAGAACAGCGGGCGAGGGCGTTCGCCGCCACGCAGCACGGCAAAGATCGCCGTCGACATCGGCAGTAAGCCAAGAAACACAATCGAACGTGCGGATGAAATATGCTGCACAGCCAGGCCGGTGAGCAGTGGAAAGCCTACCACCACGCCCAATGCGGTGATCGCCAGCGCCGGAATATCGCCACGGGCAGGGCGACGCTGGCGCAGCGCCAGCAATAATAAACTCCCCAGCAGGGCGGCAATGGTGGCACGCGCGCCGGTGAGAAACAGCGGGTTAAAACCGCTGATTGCAGCACGGGTGGCGGGCAGCGAACCGGCAAAAATCATCACACCAATAAACCCACTGACCCAGCCATTTAATACAATTTTCATCATCGTCTCCTGACTTAATGTTGCGCAGTAAACCACTGACAACGGCAGCCAGGCCAGATACAATCCAGTACGATTTTAAAAAACTGTACTGGTCTCCAGGGCAGTACAGAAGGGGACGATATGAAAACCCGTATCGAGCAATTGATGGATGATATTCGTCAGCAGATCGCGTCCAGGGCGCTGACGCCGGGCAGCCGCCTGCCCTCGGTACGCGCCAGGGCGCATTCGGCAGGCGTGTCAGTGTCCACGGTGGTGGAGGCGTATGATCGGCTGGAAGCGGAAAATATCCTTGTCTCGCGTCCGGGAGCGGGCTTTTTTGTTTCCGGGCCGATTGCGCCACTGGATCTTGCGCAGCTCGGCCCGCAGGTGGAGCGTGACATTGATCCTCTGTGGATTACCCGACAGGCACTTGAAGCTGCGCCGGACATGCTGAAACCTGGCTGTGGCTGGCTGCCAGCCAGCTGGATGTATGAAGAAGGGATTCGCCGCGCATTACGCAAGGCCGCGCGTAGCGAAAGCGCCTTGCTGACTGATTACGCCGTTCCCGCAGGCAACCCGGAACTGCGTCAACTGTTGACCCGACGTCTGGCAGGGTATGGTCTGCCGGTGACGCCCGACCAACTGGTGTTGACGGATTCCGGCACCCACGCCATCGATCTTATCTGCCGCTTTTTACTTGAACCGGGCGATAGCGTGCTGGTGGATGATCCCTGTTATTTCAACTTCCATGCGCTGCTCAGAGCGCAACGGGTTAACGTGATTGGCGTGCCCTGGACCGCGCAGGGGCCGGATCTCGCTGCGTTCCAGCAGGCACTGACGCTGCACGCGCCGCGCCTGTATATCACCAATGCCGGTATCCACAACCCGACTGGTGGCACTCTGTCCCCGACAACGGCGCATCGTCTGCTGAAAATTGCCGAAGATTCGGACCTGGTGATTGTCGAGGATGATATTTTTGCCGATCTGGAAAGCAGCACGGCACCGCGTCTGGCCGCGCTCGATGGCCTGTCGCGGGTCATGCTAATCGGCAGTTTCTCTAAAACGGTTTCTGCGTCGGTGCGTTGTGGCTTTATCGCCGCGAAACCCGGGTGGGTGGATAAACTTACCGATCTTAAAATCGCCACCGGTTTTAGCAGTGGCCAGCTGGCTGCCGATGTGCTGCTGCATATTTTGAAAGATAGTGGTTATCGAAGGCATATCGAGGCGATTAAGCAGCGTCTGGCGGATAACCGGCTGGAGGTCATCTCCCGGCTCGGGCAGCTGGGTATCCGACCGTGGCTGGTGCCGCAAAGCGGGTTATTTCTCTGGTGTGAACTGCCGGAAGGGATGAATGCCGCAGACGTCTCGCGCGCCTGTTTGTCACAGGGCGTGGTACTGGCCCCCGGCAACACCTTTAGCCAGTCCGGCGCTTGCGATCGTTTTTTGCGCTTTAATGTGTCGCAGTCAGACGATGAACGGATTTATAGCGTGCTTAAGAGGGTGATGGGCGAGTAATTTTTACCCGGTCGGCATAAATGCCGACCTTACACCCGTAGGGTGCGCATTCATGCGCACCTGGAGACGATATTCAGTATGGTAGGTAGCTACGGGGCAACGTTAACGGGCTTTAATACTCCCCTTCACCCCATGTGGTTCAGAGCGCAGATATTGCGGCGGCACATGCACACTGGCACCCAGTTCAGCTGCCGCATGCCAGGGCCAGCGTGGATCGTAGAGGATGCCACGTGCCAGCGCCACCAAATCGGCATCGCCTTCCTGCAACAAATCTTCCGCCATGCGCGGCTCGGTAATCAGCCCCACCGCGATGACCGGCATACGGGTGATTTTGCGCAACTCACGGGCGAAGGGCACCTGATAACCGGCTGATACGGTGATTTTCTGCTGGGCAGAAAGGCCACCGCTGGAGACATGGACATAGGCCGATCCCAGTGCTTCAATTTTCTGACAGAACTCAGCAGACTGCGCCACATCCCAGCCGCCTTCTACCCAGTCAGTAGCGGAAATTCGCACACCCACCGCGACATGCTCCGGCACGGCGGCGCGTACCGCTGCTAACACCTCAAGCGGGAAACGCATGCGGTTTTCCAGGCTGCCGCCGTATTCATCTTCACGCTGGTTGGCTAGCGGCGACAGGAACTGATGCAGCAGATAGCCATGAGCGCCATGCAGTTCGATCAATTCAAAACCAATACGCACCGCGCGCTGCGCGCTGGCAACAAAAGCCAGTTTGATGCGTTCGAGGTCAGCATGGGTCAGCGCGGTGGGTGGGCGCTCACCGTCATGCATCGGGATAGCGGAAGGCGCAACAGTCTGCCAGCCTTGCTGCTCCAGCGGAATCTGGGTGCCGCCCAGCCACGGGGCGAAGGTGGAGGCTTTACGTCCGGCATGGCCTAACTGAATACCGAGGCGGATATCGGCATACTGGCGAATATCGTTGACCACGGTTTGCAGGGCCTGCTCCGTCGTATCATCCCACAGGCCGAGATCCTGGGGCGAAATTCGGCCTTCCGGTTCTACCGCCGTCGCTTCGATGATCAACAACCCTGCGCCGGAGAATGCCAGCTGGCCTAAATGGATACGGTGCCAGGCCGTGGCGCATCCCTGTTGTGCCGAGTATTGGCACATCGGGGCAATCACGATGCGGTTATCTAACTCAAGCGCACCCAGTTTGATCGGGCTAAATAATTTGCTCATGTGTTTATCCTGGTTTCATGCCAAAGGAAGACATCATGCGCTTAGAAGCCATGCGGGCAACAATCAATTTGTGCGTTATAACGTTACTTTGGCTGAGTGACCAGTTCTAACCGCACCCCGCTTTCCGTCAGATGCTCGCGCGCGGTGGCGGGAATGCCGTCATCGGTAATCACTGCATCAAACGGGTATTCCGGTGCGCTGGGGTAGGGATGGATCACACCAAATTTGGAGGAATCCGTCACGGCGATGGTGTAAGTCTGTTTGGCCATCACCGCATTGATCACATCGCAGCGCATCATATCCCGGCCGGTAAAACCGGTATCCGGGTGCCAGCCATCAACGCCGAGAAAGGCTTTATGGAAATTGATGTGCTGCAGGCAGAAGCGGGTAAGCGAACCCACCATCGATTCACTGCTTTTCTGGTACTGACCACCGAGAATAATCACTTCACACTGCGAATCCCGCAGTAGCTGGGCGATGTAGTGGCTCACGGTGATGATGGTCAGATCTTTGCGGCTGGCAAGACAACGCGCCAGCAACGCGTTGGTGCTGCCACCTTCAATGAAAATGGCTTCGCCATCATTCACCAATGACGCGGCGTGTTCAGCAATCGCCTGTTTGATTTTATAGCGGGTACGCATGCGCGAACCGACATCATCACTGTCGGGGGCCACGGCTGAGCCGTGCACGCGGCGCAGGAAATTTTCGCGTTCCAGTGCGTTGAGGTCCTGACGAATGGTCACTTCGGAAACGCCGGTCAACTGCGAAAGCTCGCTCACGCTCACGCTGCCGCGCTCGTTCACCAGCTGGATAATCTGTTCGTGTCGGGTATTCATAGAGTTTTTAGGTGGCACGGTTAGGGTAAACCTCGCCAGTCTAGCAGAAAGCCGTTCGCCCGGTGGCGAAGGATGGACCACCGGGTCGATTTCATCAGGCCAGCCCCAGGCTACGTTTACCTATGGCATTGAGATCGGCGGTGGTGAAGCGGTCCTGCCAGTCGCGCTCATAATCTTCACGCGGGAAGTCAGGGGGAGAGATGCCGAAATCCAGCGCATTGGCGACCTTTTCCGCGTAGCGCAGATTTTTGTCGCATAAGGGAGCGGCGGGAATATACATCACATTGCCCCAGCCCTGTTGTGACTCAACGGGAGCGACGGAATGGATCACATCACAATGCCACCACACCGAGTCACCTGCCTGCAACGGCGGAATGGAAGATAAACCCGCGATCAGGTCCGGGTGCCATTGCGGTGAAATCGGCAGCACTTTACCGGGCGCCACACCACACAGCTCATCTTCCGGTACATCGCTAAGTAGCGGACGTAGCAGAACATACGCCATGGCTTCAGGCACCGGCACCACATGCAGCAAGCCCTGGCCCGCTTCCATATCGGAAAGTGCGGTCCAGCCCTGGAATGTGCGGAAAGCCGAACATTTGGTGGTATTGGCGACATCATATTCATCCACTTCGGTACGGTGCGCGGCATCCCAGGGATCGTAGTCAGCAAACTGGTTATTGAAAATTTTGCGGAATACCTGCTGATAAGCAGGTAACAACCAACGCTCCAGCGCGCCGGAGTCGGTATGCGCGCCCAGCCCTTTCGAGGTGGTGCCCGGCAGGCGGCGACGGATACGATCGGGATAAATAATGCTGACATCAGGATCGAACCAGGTCACACCGCCGCTATTAAATTTCCATAACCGGTTCAGGAAGGATTGTGTCAGGGAAATCCCTTCGCTCTGGCGTGCCTCCATCTGCGATTTGGACCAGTAGATGGGATAAATTTCCGGTCGGGAGGCTTCCAGGCTGCCGAAGAAGGTATCGCCGGGGCCACGATAGATGTTGTCAAAATCATTCAGTTCGAGGTAATCCAGCATCGCCTTATCCCAGGCCAGCGCTTCTTCACGGGCGAAGTTTTGCTTCACCACCACGCAGCCGCGACGCTTAATAAAATCGATTTGATCCTGAGAGACATTTTTTTCTGCGATATCACGCCAGCTAACCACCGGCCAGGCTGTTCCCCGTTGCGCTTCATCTTCCTTTGCTTCGGCAATGGCCTGGGTGATTTTAGCCTTCACCTGAAGGAATAAGCCTTCAACGTCGCCAATTTGCGCTCTGAGCTGCTGCTTCATCAGGCGGATTTTTGCTTTGTGATCGTCAGGTAGGGTCACTGAGGTAAAAGAGGTGTTCATAGCAACTCCTGGTCGGTTTGGTTTGTTTCGAATGAATCTTAATTAACTTTCATTCGTAATATTAAGCGGAAATAACAAAAGCGCAACATCAAAATGTTGCGCTCGCTCACAGATAACCAGGGGGACTTTTTGCTGCAAAGAAAACGGCGCGAAAAATCGCGCCGTGACAGAAGGTTAGGTTGATGGTGTTCGGGCTTAGAACGGCCCCCACTTGATTGACACACCGATTAACAGCATCACCACGCAGATACTGAACCATACGGCGATCAGCGGCGCGATAAAACGCAGCCATTTACCGAAAGGAATACCTGCGGTAGCCAGCACCGCCATCAGTACGCCGGAGGTGGGGCTGATGCAGTTAACAATGCCTTCACCCAGCAACACGGTTTGCACCGTGACCTGACGTGTCAGGCCCAGGTTATCGCCCAGCGGAGAGAAGATCGGGATCAGCACTGCCGATTCGCCAGAGCCGGATGAGATGCCGAAGTGAATCAACGCGGCGCTGATAAACATGCCAATCGCCGCGAGCTTTTGCGGTACGGGTGCCAGCAGGTCGGTGAGGAAACCAACGATAGGATCGAGCACATGGCCCTGTTGCAGAACCAGCGACACCGCGCCAGCCAGGCCGACAATAAAGCCACCTTTCACCAGGCCAGAGCAGCCGGAAAGGAATGTATTGGCGATATCGGTGCCGGACATGCGGCCAATCAGCCCCACCACAATCGCCAGCAGGATAAACATGGCGGACATTTCATTGGTGCCCCAGTGCAGCCGCACGGCACCGCTGATGAAAATGATCAGCGCCAGCGCGCAGGTCACCAGAATCAGTTTATGGCGACCGGTGACGACAAGCGTTGCATCCTTCTCCTCAGCCTGTTTCGGGCGCAGATGACCTTCGCGACGTGCTTTACGTACCGACCAGATCAGGTAAGCAATGGCGCTCAGCGCAAACAACAGGAAGGTTATCCCACGCAGCAGCATGCCGGAAAAGATCGGCAGCTGCGCCAGATGTTGCGTCAGACCGGTGGTCGCCGGACCTAATACCGAGACGTTAAACCCGGCAGCACAAGAGAGATACACCAGCGATGCCCCGAGGATCGGCGACAGCCCCAGCGAACGCGCCACCAGCAGGCCAATCGGCACGAAAGCCACGACCGCATTGATCACCGCGCCGGTGGTGCCGAGAATGGCGAAAATCACACCAAAGATCAGGATGATGCGGGTATCACTCAGGCTGGTACTGCGCGCCAGCGAATTCAGCGCGGTTTTAATCGCTCCGGTGGATTCCACCACCGCCAGCACACCGCCGGTAAACAGAATCAGAAAGATAATCGGTGCGGCTTTAACCATGCCTTCCGCGATGGCGGTAAAAATCTCCAGCGGCCAGACACCTGACTGCGGCACCGCGTGCAGGCTGCCTTTCACCGCAAACTTTATCCCCTCGCGGGTGACATAATCGAATGCGCCAGCCGGGATCAGCCAGGTGGCGACAGCCGCCACCACCAGCATAATAAACAGCAGCAGATACGGGCTTTGCCCGACGGGGCGGGCGACAGGTGCTGACGCTGACTGTGCGAGGTTTACCTGACTCATAACACATCACCTGCCGCGCGGTTGCCCAGCACCATCCCTGCCACCAATGCGGCACGTGGAACGATATTGGCAATGATGATGTGTTCGTGGCGTGCATGAATACCTGCGCCGGTGGCACCGAGGCCATCCAGCGTGGGCAGTCCCAATGCTGCTGTGAAGTTGCCATCGCTGCCGCCGCCGACGGATTTACCTGCAACGGCAAAACCGAGTTGTTGGGCGATCTGCTGCGCGCGTTCCAGCATCTGCTGTGACGCCGGGGTCTGACGCATCGGCGGGCGGCCCTGTTCGCCACTGACGGACAACACGATACCCGGCAGCACCGGTTGCAGTTGGGTAATCGCGTCATGGATGCGCTGTGCTTCATCTTCGCTGGTGACGCGGGTATCTATGCCCAGTTCGGCATGGTCGGCCACCACATTGATCCGGCTACCGCCATTGGCAATGCCGACATTGACAGTAGTACCGCGTTCCGGTGCATTCAACGCGTGGAGGAAGTGGATTTGATGCGCCATTTCCTGCACCGCGCTGATCCCTTCTTCAGGATTGTTGCCAGCATGAGCCGCCTGGCCGGTAATCACCACGTCATAACGTCCGGTGCCTTTACGCGCAATTTTCAGGTCGTTGCTGCCTGCTACCGCTGGTTCTACCACCAGCACCTGCCGGGAGCCTGCGGCGTGGTGGCCAATCCAGGCGCTGGAGCTGGGGCTACCGACTTCTTCATCACTGTTGCACAGGAACACAATGCGCTGGCCGCTTAACAGACCCAGCTGTTGCAGTGCGCGCACCGCCCAGATGGCCTGCACCAGGCCCGCTTTCATATCCAGCACGCCGGGGCCATACAGTTTGCCATCCTCTTCGCGCAGCGCTAAATCGCCGTGATCCCAGACCGTATCAAAATGCCCAATCAGGGTGGTTTGTGGGCCGTCATCCCCGAGTGAAAAACGCAGATGGTTGCCATATGTCGTCTGCTGATCCACCTGCGCATCAATGCCCAGACGCTGCTGAAAAATGCTTTGCAGCACTTCGCCACAACGATCCACCGCCGCCTTATCTAATGACGGTGACTCCGCCTGAACGAGTCGTTTGATATCGCCCAGAATGTCATCAGCATGCTGTTGTAAGTAATTTTTTATATTGTTCATTTATAGTTTCCTGCCTTAGTCCAGACGGCAGTATGCGCAGAAAACTCTGCGTATAAAAATGAGGTGGGAATGCTAGAATTGTTGCCCTGAGAGCAACAGATAGGAACAACTTATGACAACGGCCACTTATCCGGAGAAGGCGATAAGTTATTTATATGAAGTCGGGATGCATGGCGGGATACGGCGTGCCGCCGATGCGCTGGGCATCAACCCTTCGGTCGTCAGCCGTCAGTTATCGTTGCTGGAACGTAGCCTGCAACTACCGTTACTCGAACGACGTGGGCGCAATGTGGTGTTAACCGAAGCCGGTAAGTTACTGGCGGATGATTACGCGCAGACCACCCAACGGCGCAAGCTGCTGGAACGACAGTTGCGCGACATGCGCCATATGCGCGGTGGCTCGGTGACGTTACGGGTGGGGCAGGGCATCGTGGAAGAGGTCGTCAACAACGTGTTGAAGGAGTTTTCTGTGGCCTGGCCAGGGGTTTTTGTCGATATCAGCTCGGGCGATATGCAGAGCACCGTGGATCTGATCATGCGCGGTGAAGTGGATATGGCGGTGGGGTTTGGCACTGCCGGGCCACCGGGGCTGAAATCGCACAGTTTTCGCCGTGGGCCAATTTGCGCCATCGTGCGCCCGGATCACCCAATAGCCGGTTATAGCAAAATCAGCATCGCTGAACTGACCCAGCACCGGCTGATCACCATGAGTGAAAATTTTGGCCTGCAACGCTATCTCAGCGCAATCTTCAAAAGTGAAGGGCAAGTGCTGGCCCCCGCTTATTGCTGCAACCTGTTTTCCAGCGCCCTGTCGCTGTGTCAGGCGGGGTTGGGCATTGCTTTTATGACCGAACAGGCAATTCCACAAGTGTTACGTCACCACGAACTCAGGGCGATTCCCCTTGACCATCGTATCGCCCGCGAAAGCCAGAGCCACCTGTTACGCAGTGCCGATCATCGTTTCACCCCAGCTGCCAGCTATCTCTGGCAGCTGCTGTGTAATTTCTTCTATGAATCAGAAGCTAAGGAATCAGTCGCGCCTGACGAAATGCGCTGAACAGATCAAAAAACATCTGGTCCGTGGCGCGATATTGGTTGAAACCAGCACGGCGTAATTTGCTGCCGTCGCCAAACATGTCGTAATCCCAGCCAAAAACGAAATCAGCAAAACGACCATCGTTGAGTCGCAGCAGATCCGCCTGCTGCAACGCATTCTGCTGCGCCAGTGTCTGCCATTGCTGCCGATAATCGTGGAACAGCTGCTGGAACGACAGCGCTACCGCTGGGGCGCAGTCGAGATCAAACCAGCGGGCAAGGGCCGGCCAAAGCTCGCTCCAGCGCCAGAGATCGCCGTTGTTAATATTAAACGCCTCGTTGTGTGCCGCCGGGGATGTGGCGGCCCAGATGCTGGCCGACGCCAGTAAGCTGGCATCAGTATGATCCACCATACTTTGCCAGGTCTGCTCAGCACCTGGAAACCGCAACGGCAGGTTCTCTGCCTGACAGATTGAGGCGTACAGGGCGATGCTGAGCGCCAGATTCATCATATTACCCGACACCGCGCTACCCACCACACCCGGCCGTAAGGCACTCCAGTGCCAGGCTTTGCCCTGCTGGAACGCTGACAACCATGCCAGTTGTGCCGCATTAAATTCCGCGCCTGGCACGCCGGGATCAGTTTCGCGAGCCGGAGTTTTAAAGCGGCCAAGATGCGCGCCGTAGACCTTATAGCCCTGCATCAGGCTGACGTGTCGCAACGGGGCGCTGGCGTCGATACCCTGTACCAGGTTGCGTAACATCCGCACATTCGGTTCGACCATCGCTGACCAGTCCGCAGCATCGAGCCAGGCGCTATAAAAAATGTGGGTGACATTAGTCAGCGGTGCCAGCGCAGCAGCGCTTGCACCGCTGTCCAGTAGATCAACGCTGATATAAGGAATCGGTTGCTGTGGCCGCGCCTGTTGACGCGTCAGCCCAATGACCTGCCATTGCTGCTCCAGCAGGGTGTTAACCAGCTGGCTGCCGACAATCCCGCTCGCCCCCGCCACCAGGGCCACCTTGTTGTGTGATGAGTGATGCATGTGTCCGTCTCCAAATGAGGGTGTGGCTGCATTCTCATCTATTATTTTTTGTGGTTATATCCCATCCATTCGATAGCACTTATCACGAAATTTAATAGATGAATAACAAACTCAATGCCATCAGCACTTTTATCCGGGTTGCGGAAGCCGGTTCGTTCTCGGCGGCGGCACGGCAGGCGGGCCTGAAACAATCAGCGATAAGTCAGCAGATTGCCGCGTTAGAGGCAGAGTTAGGCGTGGTGCTGTTACGACGCACCACGCGATCTATGGCGCTGACCGAGGCGGGCACGCAATATCTGCATCAGATATTGCCGCTGATGGAGGCGATGGAAGACATTGAAACCCAACTGCGTCCGGCACAGCAGCAGTTGCAGGGGAATCTGCATATGCAGTTACCCAGCGGCATCGGGCAGCTTTTTCTGCCTTATTTACTTAATTTCCAGCGGGAACATCAGGGGATCAGGCTGGATATCGCGCTCGACGATCGTTTATCGGATGTCATCGGTGAAGGGGTGGATGTGGCGCTGCGCCTGGCGGAGCAGCCACCGACGACGATGGCGGCCCGTTCACTGGCGCGGGTGGAAACGGTGCTGGTGGCAGCACCGGCATTCATCAGGGCCACGCCGGTTAACGATGTTATGCAACTGGCGGAGCTGCCACATGTGCGCTTCCGCGGCATTGCCAAGGACGCACCGTTAACCTTGCTTGGCCGCGCAGGAATATGTTCGCTGGCGGTGAATACCGTGTTCAGGGCCAACACCAGCCAGGCATTGATGCAGGCTATTGAGGCGGGTATCGGCATTGGCGGCCTGCAATGGCCACTGAGCGCGGCGGCACTGGATTCCGGCAGGCTGGTGCACATCTTGCCTGATTACCGCCTGCCGGACCGCTATTTATATGCTGTCTTTCCAGATGCGAGGTTTATCCCACAGCGGGTCCGGGCACTAGTGGAATTTATCAACCATTCACTTCAGGCGATCCCGGGCTTTTCAACGTAAATACCGATACTTCCACATCCTCACCAAATGGCAGGGGCAGGAAACCGCTGTCTGCGGCACGGACGCGTGCCAGATATTCCGGGTAAAGTCCTTTTGTCCCATCCAGTATCGGCAAAATGATTGCGCGCAAGTGCAACTTTCGACGGCTCGAATTCACAGGCGATGATTTTACCGACATCGTTATCCCGTAACGGCTCAGCAAGATGCAGGGTTGAGATACCATCGTCAAAGCGATTGAGGAAACGGCGAAAGAGAAGATCGGTGTTTATCAGCCAGCGGTTGGCCCGGTTGAAGCATGAGCACTCCTCGCTCAGCCAACGATGGCTGCCCGTGTACGCACGGGTTATTCCAAAGATGATCCGCTTCTGCGCTTTCGTGAATTGAAAGACTCGATTGAGAGCGAAGTGATTGGCCTGGCAATTTCGCGTGGGTTTAAGGTGTACTGAAGGTTTGAAGATCTTTACATTATCTAAGATTCAACGAGGTATTGATAATTTCAATTCTAAATCATGATGTTATGGTTGCTTCTCTATGCCCCTTCTTAAGGGTGATATTTACGCACCTGCAAATTGTTATTAGAATATGGGCATTGTAATGCAGTATCAGTGGAGGCGTGTATGACAAGATTCACAACTGTTCGCCCCAACCAGCGTCGGGTGCGTGCTGAGATTAACGCATGGGCGAAAAGCGATAAATCCTCTACCGTTCGTTTGACCAAGATATCTCCAGAGAAATCGGCAGAGATTTCATGCTCTTTTACGGAAGCTATCATTTCCCGTAAGCATCTGGATGGCGACCTGGAGATAGCATAAAGTTGGGGATAGAAAGTCTATTATATAATAGGTAATGTTTATCTATCCCCACAATATTCGAAAGAGATGAGAGATCGCCAAGCCGCTGGAGATGATTATCTTTACGATTTAAAAGAAGCATTCAAAGTTTATTGGTCAAAGGGATTCCATCCAGACATTGGACAGGATGCACATTTTGCTAAGCCTTCTGAAATCCTTACCTTGAGTGTCCGAAAGTCACATATTCGCCAGGATACCTATTCTAATGAGTACGGCTGGAGTTCAACTGAAGAAGCTTGGGATCTTTGGGGGAAAGCCAAATCATACAAAAAACCTGTGAGTAATGCATATCTGATATATGTTGTATCGGAAGACAGAGATGCTGTTATAGCAGCATTTATCGATGATGGTGCGCATGCGAAATGTGACCAAATGGAATACATGGAAGGTGTAATTGATCTTAGTTACACGCTTTTCCAGCGTTTGCAAAAGAAGCCTATGCCAATTGCACAACATGAATTCTTATTTGATGATAAATGGTTGTCTAACTCTGCGAATGAGTAAAATACATTTCGACTAAGCAAACACTTATTTTTCCCTCTTGATGAGTTTACAGTTCCTGCCACTCCTTAATTTTGCATACGCTTGCGCCTTCCGCATGCCAGGATTTCACTTCTTCTAAGTATAGAGATACGCAATGGAGTGGATTTCAGTTGACGATTCTTTGCCAGAGTCGGGGCTTACCGGGTAATGATCGCCACAGATAAAGGTGTTGGTTCTGCTAACTACAATCTTTTCAACGGATTTCATGCAGCCATGCTAAATGGCAGTACCCAATACTCGTCTCTTGAAGTGACGCACTGGATGCCGTTTCCTGAAGCGCCAGGTAAGTAAAAAAAATAAGCCCACATGTGGGCTTTTTGTTTAACCCAGCCACTCACTCACGCCGCCATGTCTTGAGCATGTGCCACGATGGTGAGTGCTGAAGCTATAGCTATCATCCCTGCATTTTGCTGTTGCTCCATCAGGTACGTTACCTGACTTTGTATGCGCGGGTCGATGGATTTGCTTGCCGTCAGAGTTTGTGTAATCACCTTGCTCAATGAGTTCATTATCAGACTGAGTGGCTGGCGTGTGTGTCTTAGCGATTGCCGGATGAATAACGAGCAACGCTGAAAGGGTAAAAGCAGCTATAAATCGCATGATAAATCGTCCATGCTGGCAGAAAGTTACCAGAGAAAAGAAACCCATATGTGATGGATTTCGAACATAGTCAGTGAGTCATCAATCAATGGTGTTTTTCGTAGTGGTTGCCGGTCCGTGCGTTTTTATACTTGCCATACTTATGGGATGAACCATGGCCACCAGCGTAATGACCACCGCGAGCAAAGCTGAGTGACGGAGAAAGAAGTGCGAGAGCGACTAAAACTACAATAATTTTTTTCATGATTATCCTTGCCAAAACCTGCCATGTGGGAAAGCCCCATCAGCAATATACGGCTATGTTTTGGAATAGGAATCCTGATAAACGATCAGTCATCAGTCGTAGTCATGCTGCAATTACCGATTCGCTGAATAATCACATAGGCTCAATTTATGAGAAGCATAAAAAAGTAGTCGTGTAATAGCATCTTGCGTGCCGCTGGTAAGTTTATTACTACATCATTTAACCTGAAAAATAGCCAAAATTCTCAACCTGTTTTCGGACTGCAACTTGAGAGCGGTTTTGCGTTCGCTTGCGCCAGGCTCATGCCAGGATTTCTCAAGTCATAAAGATGGAGAATCGCTATGCGGAAGGTTGCTTTGGCTTTGGGGTTGATGGCAATCGGCTTTGGATCACTGGCTAACTCCAATTTTAGAAAAGGTCAGAATGTAAATCTGGCCGAGGGTGGCTGGGTATGCCGCACTCTGACAAAGCTATTGCTTCGTGGACTATAGGAGATATCAGAGAGGCATCAGCTCCCCGGATGAAATTCAGGCTTATGCCACCGACATGGCGGCGTTGTTCTGAGCCCGGATCGGCGCAAAAGGTGCAAAAATGCACGAAAAGAGGGCTGGAAAGCTCTGAAAGCGCGAATTCGCATTCTCAAGAACCCACACCGCGAGTAAGCTTTAGAAAACCTTTTTGCCGGGCGGATTCGACGGCACTCTGATACGGGAGAGTAATATGGCAGTGAAAATGATTGCGGTAGATATGGATGGCACTTTTCTGGATGACAACAAGCAGTACAACAAGCAGCGTTTTCTGCGCCAGTACGCGTTGTTAAAAGAAAAAGGCATCCGCTTTGTGGTCGCCAGTGGTAATCAGTATTACCAGCTGCTGCGCTATTTTCCCGAAATCAAAAATGAAATCGCCTTTGTGGCGGAGAACGGTGCCTGGGTATCAGACAGCAACGAAGAGATTTTCTGTGGCGAACTGGCTCCCGAGGCGGTGCGTCAGGTCCTCGACATTCTGGCGAAAGAACCCGAGATCAGCACCGTGGTATGTGGTCGTAACGGTGCCTACGTCCATACCTCCATGCCGGATGAGGTGATGGCGATGCTTGCGAATCACTACCATCGGCTGGAAAAGCGCGACAACCTCTACGATTTCGATGACACCATCTTCAAGTTCTCGCTCAATCTGGCGCACGAAGGGGTTGAGGCATTGCTGGAACGCCTGCACACCGAGCTGAATGCGATTGAAAATATTATGCACCCGGTTTCCAGTGGCTTCGGTTTTGTTGACCTGATCATCCCCGGCTGTCATAAGGCGCACGGTATCGCCTTGTTGCAGGAGAAATGGGGTATCGATGATTGTGAAGTGCTGGCGATTGGCGACAGCGCCAATGACCTCGAAATGCTGCGTCAGGCGTGCTACAGCTTTGCGATGGCGAACGCCGCCGCACCGGTGAGCGCGGTGGCGAGTTATAAAACGGAAAGCAACAACGATGACGGTGTGCTGAATGTAATTGCCCGCCTGCTGGCACGGGAATTCCCGTTTGCCTGATGGCGCACCGGATTGTAGCGGCGCGATTCATCGCGCGTATTTTGTAAAACAAGCGCGATAAATCGCGCCGCTACGGATCCTTAGGGTTATTGTTAACGAAAATAATCCGTCTCGCGCATATCCTGCAATAATCCCGGTCCGTCTGGCTGCCAGTTAAATGTCTTGCGGGTCCACTCGCTGGAAGCCTGATTATCGGTAGCGGCAAAACGTGCCATCCAGCCCAGCCAGCTTTGCGCTTCGTCCATCGTCAGGCTTTTCACCGGCAGCGATAACCCGCTGGCAATGGTTTCGGCAATCTGCCGGAAGGCAATGCCTTCTTCCTGCACCGCATGCAAAATCGTACCGGCTTCGGCCTGTTCCGCCGCCAGACAAAACAGTTCGGCAGCATCAAAGCGATTCACCGCAGGCCAGCGGTTCTCGCCTGATTCAACATAAACCGCCGCCCCTTTTTCTCTCGCCAGGTTGATGAGGATCGGGACAAAACCATGATCGCCTGCGCCATGCACCGTGGGTGGCAGGCGCACTAACGCCACGCGTACCCCTTTATCCGCCAGCGCCAGTGCGGCGATGTTAGAATCAGAGCGTGGATGCGCACCTGCTGCCGGTGGGTCCTGTTCGGTTGCCCTGCGACCCGGAGCCACCAGCGCGGTGCCCGAAGTGACAATCAGTGGACGATTTGAACCTGCCAGTTCTTCCCCCATTGCCAGAATGGCACGTTGATCGACTGCCGCGGCATGATCCATACGACTGAAATCATGGATGTAACCCGCATGGATGACGCCGTCACTTTGCTGCACTGCCGCGCGCAGACTGGAGATATCTTCCAGATCGCCACGTATCACCGTCACGCCCTGTTGTTGCAGCTTCTCTGCCGATGTATCGCTGCGCGCCAGGCCCAGCACCTGATATCCGCGTGCGTGGAGTTTTTTTACAATGGCGGAGCCGACAAAGCCGCTCGCCCCGGTCACAAAAATTCGCATAATCGTGCTCCTCACTGGCTATTAACAGGCACTATGATAAAAGCCTGCGGCGCGGCGAAAAGTCGTGAGCTTATACGGGTATCGGGACTAACAGGATAACAACCATGACGATGCAAGACGACAATCTGCTGGGCAATTATCTGCGTGAACGCCGCCAGCGGCTGGATGCGGCCAGGCTGGGCTACCCGATGCAGCGACGTCGCACGCCCGGTTTACGGCGCGAAGAAGTTGCGGTTCGCGCCTGCGTCAGTACCACCTGGTACACCTGGCTGGAACAGGGCAGGGGTGGCGCACCGTCAGAAGTGGTACTGGAACGCCTGGCGCAGGCGCTGGAACTGAGTGCGGCAGAGCGTGACCACCTGTTTCTGCTGGCGCAGAATCGCCTGCCCGGTGTCACCTGGCAGGAGGGTGTCAGCGTTTCACCTTCACTGCAACGGGTACTCGACAGTATGCCCGTGACACCTGCGCTGGTGAAAACCGCCGAGTGGCAGGTGGTGGCCTGGAATCGGGCCGCGACTAAGGTCTTTGTCGATTACGCGCAGTTGCCGCCTGCGCAGCGCAATATCCTGCTGATGATGTTCCGCGATGAACAGATGAAAAAACGCTTACCCGAATGGGAGAGCGTCACGCGGGGGCTGGTGGCGAATTTCCGCGCCGACGTGGCGCGCACCGGTGCAAGCCGACATGTGCGGGCGCTGGTGGAGGAGCTGTGCGCCATGAGCGAGACCTTCCGCCGACTGTGGGAATCCCATGAAGTCAGCCAGCATGGGGAAGGTATCAAGCAACTTTGGCTCCCAGACGAAGGGGTGCTGGAACTGGAGTACAGCACCTTCGCGGTTGAGGGCAAACCTGGACTCAGCCTGGTGGTGTTTAATCCGCATCGGGAACAGGATCATGCCTGTTTGGCGCGGCTGCTGGCCCGTCCGTAGCGGCGCGATTAATCGCGCGCTTTTCCGACATTGGCATGCTTTGTCAGGGTTGCGTGATAAATCACGCCGCTACAGATTGTGCCTTAACTGACAAGCATTATGCCGGTTAGGCAGGGGTTTCAGCCTGAAATCGCCAAAAAGAGCGTGGGTTAATCTAAATCCCGCCCATTGCTGGCGATGACTTTTTTATACCACCAGAACGATTTCTTGCGCGTGCGATTCAGGGTGCCTTGCCCGTGGTCATCGCGGTCAACGTAGACAAAGCCATAGCGTTTGCTCATTTCACCGGTGGAGGCGGCAACCAGGTCAATGCATCCCCAGGTGGTATAGCCAATGACCGGGATACCATCATCAATCGCCTGCGCCAGCGCATAGATATGTTCTTTGAGATAGCTGATACGGTAATCATCATTGATTTTGCCGTCAGCGGTGATTTCATCACGCGCCCCCAGCCCGTTTTCTACCAGAAACAGTGGTTTCTGATAACGGTCATACAGGGTATTCATGGTGATGCGCAGACCGAGCGGGTCAATGCCCCATCCCCAGTCGCTGCGTTTAATGTGCGGATTGGTCAGCGATTTCACCACGTTCGCGGCGCTGCTGTTTTGCTCATTCATCTCCGCTGAGGCACAGCGCGAGGCGTAATAGCTGAAGGAGACAAAATCCACGGTATTTTTCAGGATTTCGCTATCGCCTTCCTCCATCTCGATCTGCACACCTTTCTCGCGGAACACCCGTTTGGAATAGGAAGGGTAGGCTCCCCGCGCCTGAACATCGATAAAGAACAGGTTTTCACGATCTTTTTCCAGCGCCGCCCAGACATCTTCCGGCTTGCTCGACCACGGATAGAAGTTGCCACCCGCCAGCATACAACCGACCTGGTTTTCCGGGTTGACCTCATGGGCAATCCGCGTCACCAACGCGCTGGCGACCAGTTCATGGTGCACCGCCTGGTACTTCACCTGTTCAGGATTTTCCCCACTTTCGAACACCAGCCCGGCACCGGAAAAGGAGCTATGCAGCAGGATATTGATCTCATTGAATGTCAGCCAGTACTTCACCAGGCCATCAAAGGCTTCAAAGCAGGTGCGTGCGTAGCGGGCAAAGAACTCAATCATTTTACGATTGCGCCAGGAGCCGTACTCGGTTACCAGATGCATCGGGACATCAAAATGGCACAGGGTCACCAGCGGTTCGATGCCGTATTTTTTGCATTCGCTGAAAACATCGCGGTAAAAGGCGATGCCCGCGGGATTGGGTTGCAACTCATCGCCATTTGGATAGAGGCGGCTCCACGCGATGGAAGTACGAAAAACGGTAAAACCCATCTCAGCCATCAGCGCGATATCTTCTTTGTAGCGATGATAGAAATCGATAGCGTTATGGCTGGGATAATATTCGTCATCGCGTAAGGTAAAACGCTTTTCAAGACCAAGCTTGACCGGCATGCGGTACTGACCATGTGGGATCATATCAACGGTGGTGAGTCCCTTACCGCCTTCCAGGTAGCCCCCTTCAGACTGATTGGCGGCCAAAGCGCCGCCCCATAAAAATCCTGCTGGAAATGTCAGTTCAGACATGAATAGCCTCAGTTAATTGGCGTTTACGGGTTTGACGATATCAGGTGCCGTTGCCGGGGCGGCAGCGGTGGTTTTTTCCACCGGAATGTCTTCGAAGCCCAGCATCAGGGTCAAAATGAACGAGAGCACCACGGACAGCACCATCACGGCACCGACCCAGACAATGCTCATCGGATTATTGGGGTCAAAAAACTGCACGCTGGTGAACAAGCCGGGCGAGGCCATGGAATGGCTGGCAAGGCCGCCAATCCCGGCCACTGCGCCACAGATAAAACCGCTGATCAGGCTGGCGATCAGCGGACGTTTCAGACGTACTGCCACCCCATACAGGGCCGGTTCAGAGATACCGGCGACAATCGCTGACGCGGCGGCAGCCAGCGCGGTCTGGCGCAGCTCCGGGTTTTTGGTTTTGAAAGCGACTGCCAGTGAGGAACCGCCCAAAGAGAGATTCGCGCCGATTTCCGACGGCATCACCATCCCTTCTTTCCCGGTTTCGGCGATGGTCTGGATGATGGTCGGGGTGAACACCCGGTGCATGCCCGTCATCACCAGCAACGGCCAGAGCGCACCCATAATGGCAACCGACAGCCAGCCTAGATAACCGTGGATGGTATAAACCAGCGCGGAGATGCCGCTGCCAATCCAGATACCCAGCGGGCCAATCAGCACAATGGCGATCGGTGCGGCAATCAATACAATCAGCATCGGTTTAAGGAAATTTTTGGTCACCGCCGGGGTGATGCGATCGACGATGCGTTCGATATGCGACAGGATCCACGTCATCACCAGCGCCGGAATGACCGTGTAAGTGTATTTAACGGCGGTCACCGGAATATAGGCAAATTCAACATGTTGTCCCTGTGCCGCTTTGGCCATCAGGTCAATAAAATTGGGGTGAATCAACACCCCGGCGATAGCAATCGCCAGCGACATATTGGTTTTGAACTTCAGCGCGGCGGAGGCAGCCACCATCACCGGCAGGAAGAAGAACGCCCCATCGCCAATCACGTTAAGGATCACCAGCGTTGACGACCCTTCGGCGAACACACCGAACATATTCAGCACCATGGCGAGCAGCTTAACCATCGACCCGCCAATGATGGCAGGAATCAGGGGGGACATGGTGCCCACCAGCGCGTCAAGGATGCCTGCGCCGATACTTTTCAGCGTGATTTTTCGTTTCACTGATGTTGCGGCGGCGCTTGCTCCTGGCGTACCGAGCTTTAACACTTCCTGATATGCAAGATTGACGTTATTGCCGATGATCACCTGGCATTGCTCATCGTTATGCACCACACCCATCACGCCGGGGATGGCCTTCAATACTGGGTTGTTGATTTGATTACCGTCTTTGACCACAAAGCGCAGGCGGGTCATGCAATGGGTCACAGCTTCGATATTTTCCAGCCCACCTAACGCCTGGACAATAGAGCGGGAGACTTCGGCATAATTCTTCGACATGGATTCTTCGTCTCTTATCAAAAGGTCACTTTCTGGCCGGTCGCGCATTTGTTGTAGGGACAGAGGCGACACGATGTTGCACACCAGGGAAAAGCGTTTGCTCAATTTCTCGCCATGAGAAACCGGTTTCACAAAATAATGAAATTGTATTTTTAACCTGGCAAGACATTTAAAATTTGATTTATGACATTGTGAACTGAATCACTTAATGACGTTTGCGTGTAAAAGACGGACATGCGAAAAATTTCCCAATCAATGAGCATGTTAGGTAGACTGCGAAACGTCTTGAATAAGATGAGAAAACGATGACGACCATTCTGGAAGTGGCTGAAAAAGCCGGTGTGTCAAAAGCCACGGTGTCACGCGTGTTGTCGGGGAACGGCTATGTCAGCCAGGAAAAGCGCGAACGGGTGCTGCAGGCGATTGCCGAGACGGATTTTCGCCCCAATCTGCTGGCACGCAATCTGGCGGTTAAATCGACCCAGACCATCGGCCTGGTGATCACCAATACCCTGTACAGCGGCAGCTACTTTAGCGAGCTGATGTCCCATTCTGCACGCCTGCTGGAACAGCAGGATCGTCAGTTAATCCTCGCTGACGGTAAACACAGCGCGGCGGAGGAGCGGGCGGCCATTCGGTTTTTGCTGGATTTGCGTTGTGATGGCATCATCATTTATCCACGTTTTCTCTCCATCGATGAGATGGATGACATCATTTCTCAGCATAAACAACCGATTCTGGTGATCAATCGTCGCCTGCGGCAGCACCATAGCTTTTGCATCTATTCCGATCAGAAAGCCAACTGTATGCAGGCGGTGAACCAGCTGGTGGCGCTCGGGCATCGTGATATCGCCTTTATCACCGGGTCACTCGATTCTCCCACCGGGCTGGAACGCCTGTCAGGTTATAAAGCGGCGCTGGGTGAACATCAGATACCGGTACAGGATGCGCTGATTATCCCCGGCAAATGGAATGCGCAAAGTGGGATGGCGGCGGTGGAAACCTTGCTGACGCGTGGATGCCGCTTTACTGCCATTGTTGCCAGCAATGATGAAATGGCCGTAGGTGCCATGAAACAGCTTGCGGCGGCCAACATTGCCATTCCGGGGCAGGTTTCCGTGGTGGGGTTCGATGATATTCCGCTGGCCCCTTACACCATCCCGTCCTTATCCAGTATGAAAATCCCGGTGACGGAAATGGTGCAGCAAACCATCGAACAGCTGGTTTCGATGCTGGATGGTGGAGAAATCGGCCAGCGCAAAAGTTTCAATGCCAGCCTGGTGATGCGCGAATCAGTTGGACCTGCCCCTGAACATTAATTTTCGCTACGGTTCCGTGCGGTTATTGGCCTGGTCGGCATAAATGCCGACCCTACTATTGTAGGGTGCGCATTCATGCGCACTTGGGCAGGCCTTATCCACCTGACTCAATCACTTCGCACTCTGAGCTGCCGTCGATTTAGTAACTTGCATTTTGCAAGTTACTATGGAAATCTGTGCGCATTAAGACCTTATCTGAGTCAGAACCATGAAAAACGAACCGCTTTGTCAGACCCCATGTCCCATTGCACGCAGCCTCGGGAGGATTGGCGACAGCTGGAGCATGATGATCCTGCGTGACGCCTTTGCCGGATTTACCCGTTTTGATGAGTTCCAGAAAAGCATCGACATCGCCCCCAACATTCTCTCCCGTCGCCTGAAAGAATTGGTGGAAGATGGCCTGCTGGAAAAGGTGTGCTATAGCAGCACACCGCCACGCTACGAATATCATCTCACTGCTTTGGGGCGGGATTTCCGGCCAGTGATACTGGCGCTGGCCGAATGGGGAAGTCGCAATTTCTCTCCGGAAGGACGTCAGATGCAGCTGGTGGAGATCGCCACCCAACGTCCTGTGCAGGCCATTATGGTGGATAGCGTGACAGGCGAGCCGATCACGCCAGATAAATACAGCATGATCCCCGCCCCGGCAGCGGCACCTATCCTTCACTATCGCCACGAGTATTTGCAGAAAAAACGCGCGGGTGAGACGGCACTGAAGTTTATGCCGCAGACGCAAAAAGGCGAACAGCAATGAACAAACGCGTGGTAATTCCGGTGGTGGCCGTCGCAGCGGTGGTGCTGGCAGCCGGTTACGGCCTGTGGTGGTGGCAATCAGGTCGCTTTATCGAGTCAACGGATGATGCCTATGTTGGCGGCGATATTAGCGCCATCTCCGCCAAAGTGGCGGGTTACGTGCAGGATATTGCGGTGCAAGACAACATGCGGGTGAAAAAGGGCGAGCTGCTGGTGCGGCTCGACGCGCGTGATTATCAGGCCGCTCTAATGCAGGCCAGCGGTGAGGTGGATGCGCAACAGGCCGCGCTGGCCGATATCGCCGCCACGCGTGAATTGCAGCTGGCAACCATTGTCGGGTCTTCTGCGGCGCTGAGCGCCGCTCAGGCGGTGACGGAGAAAACCGCCGGAGACAGCCGACGTTATGGTGCGCTGGCACTGAATTCTATTGTCTCGGCGCAGACCCGCGAATATGCACAGGCCGATTATCACCAGGCGGTGGCCCAGGAAGGTAAGGCCCGCGCCGACAAAAACGTCGCCGTGCGTCAGTTGATGGTGCTGGATGCCCGTGAGAAGCAGACACAGGCGGCGCTGGTTCAGGCGCAGGCGGGGCTGGATATGGCAAAACTCAACCTGAGTTATACCGAAATCCGTGCGCCTTTTGACGGCGTGATCGGTAACCGGCGTGCCTGGTCAGGGGCTTATGTCACCAGTGGGACTCAGTTGCTGTCGCTGGTGCCTGCGCAGGGATTATGGGTGGATGCCAATTTCAAAGAGAACCAGCTGGCACATTTACAGGCGGGGCAAAAGGCGCAGATCGTTGCCGATGTGCTGCCGGGGCGTACATTTACCGGCCATGTTGTCAGCCTGTCCCCGGCTACCGGTTCGCGTTTCAGTATCCTGCCAGCGGAAAATGCCACCGGCAATTTCACCAAAATTGTTCAGCGTGTACCGGTGCGTATCGCGCTGGAGGGGGATGCGGCAAATCTCGGTCTGCTGCGGCCAGGGTTGTCCGTCACGGTAACGGTTGATGAGAAGCCATTGCCATGAGCAACCAGACAACGCTGCCTGCCATCCCCACGTTGCAGATGCCGGTCAGCAAAAAGGTGATCGCCTTTGCCACCATGTGTCTGGGGATGTTTATCGCCTTGCTGGATATTCAAATCGTCTCCGCGTCGTTACGGGATATCGGCGGGGGCTTGTCGGCAGGGGATGATGAAACCGTCTGGGTGCAGACCAGCTATCTGATTGCGGAGATCATCATCATCCCGCTTTCCGGCTGGCTGGCAAGGGTGATGTCCACCCGCTGGTTATTCGCTGCCTCAGCGGCGGGTTTTACTCTGATGAGCGTGCTATGCGGCTGGGCGTGGAATATTCAAAGCATGATTGCCTTCCGCGCGTTGCAGGGGCTGGCGGGTGGTTCGATGATTCCGCTGGTGTTCACCACGGCGTTCGCGTTCTTTCAGGGAAAACAGCGGGTGATCGCTGCCGCCACTATCGGCGGTCTGGCATCGCTGGCTCCTACCCTTGGCCCTACCGTCGGAGGCTGGATCACCGAGAATTTCAACTGGCACTGGCTGTTCTTTATCAACATCCTGCCAGGCATTTACATCACGCTGGCGGTGCCTGCGCTGGTGAAGATTGATTCGCCGGATACCTCGTTGCTGCGCGGTGCCGATTATCTCAGCATTGTCCTGCTGGCGGTGTCGCTGGGGTGTCTCGAATACACGCTGGAGGAGGGACCGCGCTGGGGCTGGTTTGATGATAGCACCCTGACCCTCACCGGCTGGCTGGCGCTGATTTGCGGGGTACTGTTTGTTGTGCGCACGCTGCGTCATAAGCAACCGGTGATGGATTTATACGCGTTAAAAGACCGTACCTTTACCCTTGGTTGTTATTTTTCCTTTATGGCCGGGGTCGGCATTTTTTCCACCATCTATCTGACGCCCCTGTTTCTCGGCACGGTGCGCGGCTATAGCGCATTGCAAATTGGGCTGGCGATCTTTTATACCGGCCTGTTTCAGGTTCTTTCTATCCCGCTGTATTCCTGGTTAGCCAATCGGGTTGATTTGCGCTGGCTGCTGGCCGCCGGGCTGATTGCTTTTGGCGTGTCGATGTACAGCTTTGTGCCTATCACCCACGACTGGGGCGCGGAACAACTCCTGTTGCCGCAAGCCTTTCGCGGCATGGCCCAGCAGTTCGCTGTGGCTCCGACGGTGACGCTCACCCTTGGCAGCCTGCCGCCGCCACGTCTCAAACTGGCATCCGGGTTGTTTAATCTGATGCGCAATCTGGGAGGCGCCATCGGCATCGCGCTGTGCGGCACTATACTTAATGATCGAACAAACCTGCATTACAGTCGCCTGGCGGACCATCTCAATAGCGCCAGTCTGTCGCTGGGCGAGTTTATGCAATCTTCCACCGCAGCACTGATACGACAGGGCTTCAGCCCCGATGCTGCACAGACCGCCGCACTGAAGAACCTTGCGGCACTTACGCTCCGCGAAGCCAAAACTCAGGCTTTCGCGGACGCTTTCTGGCTAATCATGATCGGGTTTTTTATCGCCGCCTTGCTGGTGCCGTTTATGAAAGTGCCAAAAACTTAAATCTCACTATCTGGAGATCATATGGATATCTCATTAAAGCGCATCGTCGTGACCGGCATGGGTATTGTCAGCCCGCTGGGATGTGGCGTGGAACATGTCTGGCGCGCTCTGGTGAAAGGGCAATCCGGCATCAGCCCATTGCCGGAAGACACCGCGCAGGACATTCCCTGCAAAGTGGCAGGCCAGGTGCCTTCCATTGAGCAGGACCCGCAGCACGGCTTCGATCCACTGGCCGTCATTCCGGCCAAAGAACGTAAAAAAATGGATCGCTTTATCGAGTTTGCGCTGGTTGCTGCCCAGCAAGCTCTGACTCAGGCCAACTGGTTTCCGCAACTGGAGGCACTGCGTGAGCGTACCGCAACCATCATTGCTACCGGTATCGGCGGCTTTAACGAAATCGCGGCGGCAGTAGAAACCACCAACACGCGTGGTCCGCGCCGCTTGTCACCGTTTACGGTGCCCTCGTTTTTAGCCAATCTGGCGGCCGGTCATGTTTCAATTACGCATGGTTTTCGCGGTCCGCTTGGTGCGCCGGTCACTGCCTGTGCCGCCGGTGCACAGGCGATTGGTGATGCCGCGCGCCTGATTCGCAGTGGTGAGGCGGATATTGCCTTGTGTGGCGGGAGCGAGGCAGCGATTCATCGCGTTAGCCTTGGCGGTTTTGCTGCGGCGAAAGCGCTTTCCAGTGGTTTTAACCATCAGCCCACCAGCGCCTCGCGTCCTTTTGATCAGCAGCGTGATGGTTTTGTGATGGGGGAGGGAGCGGGATTGCTGGTGATTGAATCGCTGGAGCATGCGCTGGAGAGGGGTGCCACGCCGCTGGCGGAGGTGGTGGGCTATGGCACCAGTGCAGATGCGTATCATCTCACGGCCGGACCCGAAGATGGCAGTGGCGCACGCCGGGCGATGGAGACGGCCATTCGCCAGGCGGGGATCACGCCGGGCGATGGAGACGGCCATTCGCCAGGCGGGGATCACGCCAGCCGATATCCAGCATATCAATGCGCACGCCACGTCGACTCAGGTTGGTGACAAAGGTGAGCTGGCGGCGATCCGTGCAGTTTTTGCCGACAATCCAGTGGCAATCTCTTCGACCAAATCGGCTACCGGGCATTTGCTGGGGGCAGCAGGCGGGGTTGAGGCGATTTTCAGCATTCTGGCGCTGCGTGACCAACTGGCTCCGCCGACGCTTAATTTGCATCAGCCCGACGAAGCGGCCGCAGGTCTTGATTTGGTAGCATTGACGGCTCGCCCGATGCCGATAGACTACGTGCTTTCCAATGGATTTGGCTTTGGTGGCGTGAATGCCAGCCTGATTTTCCGGCGCTGGCAGGGATAAATCATAAACCTCGCGCGATAAATCGCACCGCTACAGTCGGCGGTGTGATGACTCGCGCATTTTTGTGCGCCATGCAATAAACAATTCCGTAATTCCTCCGATAACTCCAGCAGCAAACTAAACAAGAATGATAAACGCAGGAGTGGGAAACATGGGATTGGTATCGCGATTGCGGAATGTACGCATCACCAGAAAACTCTCGGCAGGATTTGGCATCGTGCTGCTGCTGGTGGCGCTGGCCACCGGGCTGAGTGTGCAGCGCTTTAATGAAATCCATAATATCTATCAGAAAACCAACCTGATTTATGACATCAACATTGAGGTCTTCCAGGCGAAAATTAACCGCCTCAAATATCTCTATGGTGATGACCAGTCGGGTGCGGTGATGGCGAAGTATGTCACTCACGCGCAGCAACTCACCGATGAAGCCAAAAAGCTTAGTTGGTCAGATGGCGGTACGGAAATCATCCGTAATATCAGTGCTTATCTGGGGGATTTTCAGCAGCGTATTGGCGCGATGACCCAGGCGACACAACAGCTCAATAGCCTGCGCGCGCAGCTCGATAGCATCAGCCAGCAGGACACCACCTCGCGCTACACCCAGTTGATCCGCACCCCGGTGACGACGCCGGAACTCACCAACCAAATCTACGACCAGTTATTTGCCATCAGCAACGTGCGCGAAGAAGCGCTGGCGTTGCGTTTTAACGTCAGTGAGCCGCTGCGCAAAACGCTGGAAACCCATTTCAGCCAGGCGGAACAAGGAATGAAAGCGCTGCTGGCGCAATTACCGCCGGAACAGCAGGGCGGATTTAACGCGCTGTGGCAGGATACCGAACGTTTTAAAGATCTCAGCCTGCAGGCTGCTCAGGCTTATACGCAGCTGCGCAGCGCGGAAGACGGTGTGAAAGTCGCGGGAGATAAAAGCAGTGCGGCAATCAAACAGATCATCACCATCGTTAAGACTCGTAATGATGAACTGGCTAACGGTTCTTCAACGCTTTCGTTGCTGATTGGCGGGCTGGCGATTCTGTTTGGCGTGCTGGTCGCCTGGTACATCATCCGTCAGATTACCCAGCCGGTATTTCATAACCTTGAGCTGGCGGAGCGCATTGCCAGTGGCGATCTTAGCTCGCAGTTTGCCACCGATCGTCGTGATGAGCTTGGCAAACTGACGTCGGCGATGGGGAGAATGAATGAACGGTTACGCAGCATGATTGGTGATGTGCTGAGCAGCGTCAACAGCGTGTCGCAGGCGGCCAGCGCCATCAATCAGGGCAACCTTGACCTGTCATCGCGTACCGAGCAGCAGGCGGCGGCCGTGGTAGAAACGGCCGCCAGTATGGAGCAGCTCACGGCGACGGTGAAAAATAATGCCGAAAACGCCCGCCAGGCCAGCCAGATTGCTGCTGAGGCCACCCGCAACGCCAATCAGGGCGGTGTCGCGGTGCGTGATGTGGTGAGTACCATGGGCGAGATTTCGGAAAGTTCGAAGAAAATCGCCGATATCACCGCAGTGATTAACAGCATCGCCTTCCAGACTAACATCCTGGCGCTGAACGCCGCTGTCGAAGCCGCGCGAGCCGGTGAGCAGGGGCGTGGTTTTGCCGTGGTAGCGAGTGAAGTGCGTAACTTATCGCAGCGTAGCTCGCAGGCGGCTAAAGACATCGAGCAGTTGATCAGTGAATCAGTCAGCCGCATCAGCAACGGTCATCAGCAGGTCGCGCGGGCGGGTGAAACCATGGATCACATCCTCAGCAGCATTGCGCGTGTGAATGAGATCATGGAAGAGATCTCGGCAGCATCGGACGAACAAAGCCGTGGCATTGAACAGATTGCCCGCGCGGTGGGTGAACTGGATACCACCACGCAGCAGAATGCGTCTCTGGTAAGCGCCTCATCGGTCTCCGCTAACTCGCTGGAAGAACAAGCGGTTATGCTGGAACGTCTGGTAGCGCAGTTCCGTTTGCAAGGTGTTGCCCGCTAAAGAACAACGCGCCGTAAGCCAGATCAATGGCTTGCGGTGCTTGTTTTCCCTCCAGAGTGTTAAAAATTTATTCTGTTACTAATGTACAAGGGAAAAAATCTGAAAAAATCCGTTCGGGGTCGTGCTTTTCCGATAAACTGGATTTCTTGACGATCTGATATTTCCCCGTGAATGAATTACTACTCACCCGATGATAATCACCTGAAGCGACGTTCTGTACGCTTCGTCCGTCGCATGTTCCTGATGCGCCAACTTGGCACGATCCTGTGTTTCTTCCCGATCCTCTCGGTTCTGATGGAAATGAATCGCGGCCTGGCATTCTGTGGTTTGTTATTTATCAACGCCTTTATCTGGCCCTGGATCGCCTATCGCCTCGCGTTACGGGCAGAAGATTCCACCGCGACGGAGAGACGGAATCTGACCCTGGACGCCGCCTTTGGTGGCATCTGGGTGGCGCTGATGGGGATGAGTCCGATGCCGTCGTTTGTCATCATGGCGGTGCTGGCTTCAGACCGCTATGCCGCAGGCGGAGGCGCACAGCTGCTGGCGGCGCTGCAGGCGTTCTTTTGCACCTTTATGGTGGTGTGGCTGGTCGATGGTACGGGCTTCCATCTGGCGTTCAGTCGCCAGACAGTCTGGCTGACTTTGCCGCTGGCGACGATATATATGCTGGCGTTGAGTGTGGCTTCCTACAACCTGACCTGGCAATTGCGCAAACGGAACCGCGAACTGGAGCGCATCGCGCTGATGGATCCGGGGCTGGAAATCCCCAATCGGCGCTTGTTTGAACGGCGTCTGGAGAGTGAGTTCCTCAGCACACGCCGGGGTGACAGTTCCGCCTATCTATTGCTGATCGATGTCGATAATTTTAAGGCGGTCAACGATACCTGGGGCCATGAAGCCGGTGACTTTTTGCTGGCTGAAATCTCGGCGTTGTTGCGCAACTATGTCGGGATACAGGATATTCCGGCCCGCTTTGGCGGCGATGAACTTGGGGTGATTGTGCATCACGCTTGTGATGAATCGGTGGTGGCACTGGCGGAACGTTTGAAGGAAAAGATTGCGCAGTTACGTTTGCCAGCGTCAGCCGATTTTAGTTGCTCGGTCAGCATTGGCATTGCCGCTGCCGCCAATGCGGAATCGCTCGGCTATTGGTTACGCCATGCAGATGAAGCTTTGTATCAGGTGAAACGCGCCGGACGTAACGGGGTGCGCTTGTGGCAACCCGCGCTGGCTGGCGCGGCATGAAACTTAATCGAACTGCGGTTCGCAGTTCACCGGAAAGTTAAAGGAGTTAGCAACATAGCAGGCTTCATGGGCCTGATGATGCAACTCCCGCGCACGGTCGGCATCCGCCGGGTTGCGCAAGGTAATGCGCGGTTTTAGGGTGATTTGTGTGAACCGACCGCGCGTGCCTTCCACCATTGTCCCCTCCGCTGCATCCTCATAGCCCTCGACAATAATTCCGGCATCAGCGCACAGATGCAGATACCACAACTTATGACAGGCAGAGGCCGCCGCCAGCAGCAGCTCCTCCGGGTTCCAGCGCGTGGCATCGCCACGAAAGGCAGGATCGGCACTCAGCGGCAGGGTTGGCTTGCCGTTTGCCAGTAACTCACCATTGCGATCATAAGCGGTGTAACTGGCAGTGCCGTCACCGCGATTGCCGGTCCAGCGAACTGTCACCTGATAATGATGTTCCCGTGCTGCCATCGTTGCTGCTCCTTTTGTTGTATTGGCGCGTATTATCTGAATGATTAGCTGTTTTTAAAGTAACGCATAACCATTTTAAAAATAAGGAAAATAATTATGGAGTATATGAACAGGACCGAAATTAGTGTGAAGAAAGTTACAGGGTCAGATTCACTTTCATAGGTATCAGTAAGCAGATAACTAAAGTGATCATACGACCATGTCACAATTGACTGTGTCAGGTTGCTCAGGGGCATTTGATACATTGAAAGTATGAACGCCAGCACCGCACACACGACAAAAATGGCAATGTTCTTAGCGAAATTTACAGTTTTCAAAATCACTTTCCCCTCTCACATCCACTCTGCCATATACCGATAGTTCCAGACTTCCCCGCCGAATGAGGGTTTTCATTCTCGCTAACATGCAGCGGCGAACAAGCTGAAAGTCAGTTGGTCTGACAAAAGTAATGCATCCCTGGCTGATTCCTGAGCCATCGGGTCTTACCGGGTGAAGACGAAAACTACCACGTGCTACACCATTTATGAAAACTCTGTCGCTCATTGTCGAATCACTGAATAGCCCGAACCACTCATCATGTCTGTTGCCTGAAACGCTGTCCCATATCGCAGCTCTTGCCTGGTTTGCAAAGCTGCCCAGGGGACGGTCAACTATCCAGTATTTTCCGACCGGAATAGCGCTGTTTTTAATGAATGCGCAGTTTGGATAGTTAGTGTAAGGTTTTTCACCGCTAAACACTGGAAAGGTTCCCACCCCATAGACGTGTAATTTAGCCTCACCACCACCTTTAGTCAGGTCGTCGTAATTCATTCGCATTATCTGCATGTTATTCCCTTAAACAGAATTACTGGAGAGGGGGAGCATACTCCTGGGTGATGTACAGTAACACCTGGTAATTAATCAGGTGTATTGAACTGTTTGGCGACGCGGGGTACAACCTGCGGGAAATGTCCGTCGCGGCGCGACGACGCCGTGGGGCGTTTTACCGATTTTGCGGGAGATTTTCGGCGGTGACAATCCTAAGTTCTACGCTGCCATCCTGATATAAATCAGGCTGGTAGCCTTGTTCCAGATGGCGCAGCAGTAGCTGTGTGGCAAGCTCGGGATGCTGGCGCGCGTTCTGATCGAGGGTATAGGCCAGCACATCTTCCTGTAATAACCGGTGCGTCACATCATAAAGCTCATGAGTAATATAGCAGCAGCGACCGGCCAGACCATGTTGCCGCAGCAGTTCGCTGATATCGCTATTGCTATCGCCGGAATTATATAAGCCGACCACATTGGTTGATTGCTGCAATGTCTGATGCAGCAAGGTACGTATTTTGTGGCGCTCATCTTCACCGGCCAGCACTTCACGCAGACGCAGCCAGGGGGCGCGCTGGCTGATGGCATCGCGGAAACCGGAAATACGTTGAATATGGGCGCGGAAATCAAAACGCCCACTGACCATAATAACGTCACCTTCCGTTGGCATACTGCGGCTCATTAATAAACCGGCGGTGCGTCCGGCCTGATATTGATTTATTCCCACGTGGCACAAACGATAAGATTCGGGTAAGTCAGTGGCGAGTGAAATAACCGGAACTGATTTTAGCTGGCAATCCAGTAATGCCTGATGAATAACCGGATAATCGTGACCAAAGACGATAATACCGTCGCGTAATTCACTACTTATTTTTATCTTTTCTGCCAGTTTTTCCGGTTGTGATTCAGCCACCAGCGTGCGAAATAATTTAATTTTGCGATAGCCAAGTCGATCGGCGATATGGGCGAATTCTTCAGCCAACTGACGGAAAAACCAGGTGTTGTTGCTGCTTAAAAAAACTTCAACCTGCCTCGGCTGCTGAGATTCCTCCGGCAGCAGACGTTGTAAACCCGCCTGACGTGCGGCACGCAATACTTTGCGTGCTGTCTCGGGCTTGACCCCGCCCCGCTCATTTAACACCCTGTCGACGGTCGCGATCCCAACCCCGGCCAGTTCGGCCACCTTAATCAGGGTGAGTTTTTTCATTTTTTCCTCAGGACACCAGTATAAAAATCGTGCCGTATCATTCGGCAGCAAAGTTTGCTTTCTTCATCACAGCAGGGCTTATTTTTTCGTCGTATTATGCTCAGGCGATTGCCGCTTGCAAGCCCCGGAATGTTGCGAAACAAAAACGCACTGTACAACCGATCGCAACCAGAATTAAAAAAAATCCATGATGGAAAACCATCAAGAAAACCCTTTCAAAATGCAGGGTGAGAAATTAACCTTTGCATCGTTGTTAAATTTTATTTAATTCCTTGATTTGAATGTAAAGCTTCTTACCTCGTTGTTATTCTGATTATTAAACGCCCAAAGGGCACGTCTGTATTTAATTTATACAGTTTTTCTTTATGGCATGTTTATCGCCAGGCTAAAACACGTCTGTTATTTAGCCCGGTTTGCAATGTGACAAATTCATTGGCAGGGAAAATATGAAACGCAGAGAATTTCTCACTTCCATTACCGCATTGGGAGTGGCGTCCTCGATCCCCACGCTGGCGCAGGCTGAAGTCGTCAATGGCGGGCAGCCTTGGCAACCCGGCAAAGTACAAACGCCACCCGCCCCACCAAGAACAGGGGGGCTGCAATATCTCACGCAACACGAATTCGACACCGTGGGTGCCATAGCCGAGCGCTTTATTCCCGCTGACGACCTGAGCATCAGTGGCAAAGAAGCAGGCTGCGCCATTTTTATTGATCGCCAGCTGGCCGGTGATTACGGTCACGCGGTCGCGGTCTATCGTCTTGGTCGCTTTGTGAAAGGCACCCCGGAGCAGGGCCCTCAGTCACCCCTGACCCCCGCGCAGCGCTATCGTCTCGGCATCGCGGCACTCGATACCGCGACACAAAAACAGTTCGGCAAAACCTTTGTGGCGCTGAATGGCGAGCAACAGGACGCGATATTACAGGCGATGGAGAGCAACAAACTGGATCTCGGCGAACAGGTAGAAACCAGGGTGTTCTTCGAACTGCTACTGCAAAACGTCCGTGAAGGTTTCCTGTCTGATCCGATCTACGGCGGCAATAAAGATATGGCCAGCTGGAAGATGATTGGTTTCCCCGGCGCGCGCTATGACTTCCGTGACCTGCTGGCGAAGAAAGGGCAAAAGCTCAACATCATTCCTACCAGCCTGATTGATAACACCCTTTAATTCCCGCAATAACGAGTTCTGAACATGAATAATGTCCGTCCAAAAGCTGATGTCGTCATCGTCGGTCTGGGTTGGTGTGGCTCTTTGATCGCCGAAGAACTGACCCGTGCTGGTTTGAATGTCGTTGCCATTGAACGTGGCCCGTGGTTTGAAACCGCGACTGACTTTCCCCCCTCGATTGATACCGATGAACTGCGCTGGGATACCCGTCGCAGCATGCTACTGCCGCCTGCGGTGGAAACCACCACTTTCCGTAACAATCGCACCCAGACAGCGCTGCCGTCACGTGAGTGGAACCTCAACGAGCTGGGCTATAACGTTGGCGGGTCCGGAACCCACTGGGCCGGGATGGCCTGGCGCTTCACCCCGTTCGATTTTGAACCCTATACACAGACCGTTACTCGCTATGGCAAAAAACAGATCGCCGAAGGGCTGATTTTGCAGGACTGGGGCGTCACCTATGACGAGCTGGAACCTTTCTATGATCGTTTCGAGAAGATTGCCGGGGTGTCGGGCAAAGCGGGCAAGCTGAAGGGTGAAATCATTCCTGATGGCAACCCGTTCGAGGGCAATCGCAGCAGCGAATATCCGTTGCCTGCGCTGGAAAGCATGCGTCTGACCGATTTATTCCGTGATGGTGCGAAGAAGCTGGGCCTGAATCCGTTTATGGTGCCCGCCGGACAGGCTTCGCGTGCTTACGTCAATCCGCTGGGCGTGCGTATGGGACCCTGCACCTATTGTGGCTACTGCCTGTACTACGGCTGTGGCAACTTCTCCAAATCCAGCCCCAACGCCTGTGTGATCCCGGCATTGATGCAACGTGAAAACTTCACCGTGCTGACGGATTCTGCGGTGGTGCGCGTCAATAAAGCCGCTGATGGTAAAACGGCCACCGGCGTGACCTATATCGATAAAAATAAGAAAGAGTGGGAACAACCGGCGGATATCGTGATTTTGTCGGCATTCCAGATGCAAAACGTGCGGCTGTTGCTGCTGTCGCAAATTGGTAAACCTTACGATCCGGTGAGCAAAACCGGTGTGGTGGGACGCGCCTACAGTTTCCAGACCGTGTCCGGTGCCAGTCTGTTTTTTGCGGATGAGAACCTTAACCAGTACATCGGTGCCGGTGCGCTGTCGCAGCAGGTTGACGATTATAACGGCGACAACTTCGACCACACCGGCCTCGGCTTTATCGGCGGGGCTGGCATTCTGGTGGTTGCGCGTGGCGCGCGGCCGATTGGTAACGCCGATGCCTTGCCGCCAGGTACGCCGCGCTGGGGTAAAGAGTGGAAACAGGCCTATACCCATGCGTTCCAGAACGCCACCTTTATCTTCGGTCAGGGCACCAGCTACTCACACGAAGATTACTATCTCGATCTCGACCCGGAATACAAAGATGACAACGGCAATCCACTGCTGCGCGTCACCTATGACTACAACGACAACGATCGTCGTTCTGCGAAGTTCATCGAAGAGAAAAGCGTCGAAATTGGTAAAGCGATGGGTGCAAAACAGGTGATTGGCACCAACTCGGCGTCGGGTAGCTATTCCCCTTATAACTTCGCCAGCGATCACACCATTGGTGGTGCGGTGATGGGCACCGATCCCAAAACCAGCGTTTTGAACCGTTATCAGCAGAGCTGGGATGTACATAACCTGTTTGTGCTCGGGGCATCGTCCTTTCCCAACAACGCAGGTTACAACCCCACCGGCACCATTGGTGCCCTCAGTCTGTGGACGGCGAAAGCCATTCTTGAGCAGTACCGGAAAAACCCTGGCCCGCTGGTGAAGGTGTGACATGAAAAAAACAACGATTGCAGGTGGCGTGGTCATTGTGGCCGCCGCCGTGGCTGCGGCCTTGCTGTGGCAAAACGGGAACACGTCTGCGGATGACGTCGCCAGTCAGAATGTGCTGACCAGCCAGCCACCCGGCGCTGATGATGCTGCGGCGGTGGTTCGTGGCCGCTATGTCGCGATTGCCAGCGACTGTACCGCGTGCCACACCATGCCGGACAGCAAATTGCATCTGGCCGGAGGTTATTCGATCAGTACGCCATTTGGTGGTATCTACGCCAGCAACATCACACCGGATGTGGAAACCGGGATTGGCAGCTGGACCGAGCAGGACTTTTTCCGCGCGGTACGCCACGGTAAAGGCAAGCAGGGTGAGAATCTCTATCCGGCCATGCCCTACAACGCCTACGTTAAGCTGACCGATCAGGATATGCACGATCTGTGGATGTATATGCGTTCGGTACAACCGGTGCACTATCAGGTGCCGGAAACCAACCTCGGCTTTCCGTATAACATCCGTCTGGCGATGATGGGATGGAATCTGCTGTTCTTTAAAAACGCCGGTTTTCAGTCAGATCCGAATCATTCCGCTGAGTGGAATCGCGGAGCGTATCTGGTGGAAGGGCCGGAACACTGCGCCGCATGCCATACTGCGAAAAACCTGATTGGCGGTGATACCAGCGATTATTTGCAGGGCAGCAACCTGGCGGAGTGGCACGCACCAGATATCACGCCGAATGATTACACCGGCATCGGTGGCTGGAGCAACGACCAAATTGTGCAGTACCTGAAACTGGGCAGTAACCATGTCGCGGTGGCGTCTGGTCCGATGGCTGAAGCGGTGACCAACTCGACTCAGCATCTGACCGATAAGGATTTGCAGGCAATTGCGGTGTATCTCAAGTCAGTACCAGCTTCAGGTGCGCAGCGCCCGCAACCGTTGTCTGCGGATAATGCGCAGATGAAGATGGGTGAAAATGTCTATGCGGCGAACTGTAGCGCCTGTCACAACAGCGACGGCAAAGGTATACCGCAGCTGGCGGCCAGCCTGGCCGGTAATCCGGGACTGATGGCGGAGGATGCCTCATCTATCATCACCACTGTGTTACAGGGTGGTCGCGGGGCTGTCACTGCAGGTAACCCAACCAGCGGTGCCATGCCGTCCTTTGCCTGGAAGCTTTCGGATGCACAGGTAGCGGCGGTAGCGACTTATCTGCGTAACAGCTGGGGAAATGCGGCACCCGCTGTGACCACTGACGACGTGGCGAAACAGCGCACGTCACTGAAGCTGCCTGCGCAAATGGCAGAACATTAAGCGTTAAACCTGCGCGATAAAGCGTGCTGCGGGGTGGTAGCAGCGCGATTTATCGCGTTTTTGTGTGCATTCTGTACAACTCATCACAATACGGTGTCGAATAGTCACCCGTACCGAAAGACATATTCTTCAGGAAAGTTGTATCGGAAATACAGGAAATCACAATTTTTTATAAAGTTAGCAGCTGTCTGATCCATTTATTAATTGAGATGTAATGATCTCTGGTTTTGCTTTAATTTGTACAAGGATAATATCCTTGTACAAATTAAATGGTCTGCTTGTATAAGATGGTGGGGAATATCCTGGTGTTTGTGGGAAAATAACTCTCCGATAGCATGTGAAATGTTTGTCAGGAAAGAATTTCCCACAAAAAGAAGAAATGAATATGGAGTATCCGGGTGTTTTCGTTACTTGCGGCGACTGATTTTTCCACCTTTTCGACCAGCTTCGATGGCGCGTTCCGGGTCGTTACGGAAGTTGCCACCACTCATCTGACCACCTTTGCGACCCGCTTCAGCCGCGCGCTGCTTGTCTTCTGCAAAGTTACCTGAACCACCACGACGTTGTGTCATTGTTTATTCCTCATCGATGTGTTTGGCGATTAACGGTACGCGCTTCTTTTACTTCATGAAGCAAGAGTAACTGTAGCGGTGATTTTAATTATGATGGTCCAGGAATAATCCTAAGTTTGCAATTTTGTCGGGTTTAAATTCTGCTGTGAAAATTGTTTTCGCTGATTTAGATAGCCATAAAATAATTTCCAGCCTAATGTTCTAATCGCCAATGTTTACCCGTTGGACTGCCTCCGGCGGTTCGCCTGGGACATGTTCTTTCAGCCAACACCACAACGCTTCGGTCTGCGAGGTTTTCGCGCAGGCGCGCGGCCAGACAAAGTAATATCCGTCTCCGGTTGCCACCGCCTGTGTAAACGGCAGCGCCAGTAATCCATCGCGCAGGGCATCCAGACTCAGTTTCAGGTCCCCGACTGAAATACCGTGGCCGCTGATTGCCGCCATATTGCCTTGTTCCAGGGTGTCGAACACCTTGCCCTGCCAGAGATTAGGGGCGGGTGTTTGCCCGGTGGCGTGCAACCAGCGCCGCCAGTCGCGACGGTCGGTGGTGGGATGAATTAACTCGCAGCTGGCAAGGTTTTGCTGCGCCTGCTGTTTGAGTGCCGGGGCGCACAAAGGAATCAGCCACTCTTCAAATAACAAGCGACTTTCAGTCTCAGGGCCAAAATCACCATTGCCGAGCAGGATGGCGCAATCAAAAGGCTCGCTGCTGAAATCGACACTGTCCGTTTCCATCCAGACGCTGGTGATTGCCACGAGTTGCGTTGAGTTTTGCTCACGATATGCCTGCAATACATTAAGCAACCAGCGCATGGTGAGCGTCGATGGAGCTTTCAGCCGCAGGGCTTTGCCCTGCTGACTGAAGGTGGCACAGGCACGTTCAAGGTTGTCGAATCCCTCCTGCAATTGCAGCGCCAGTATGCTGCCCGCCGGGCTGACTTCGACCTTTGGCCCGCGTCTTATAAACAGTTCACAGCCAAACGCCGTTTCCAGCGTTCGGATATGGCGGCTGATGGCACCGGGGGTAACATGCAGAACAGCAGCGGCCTGGCTGAAGGATCCAAGCCGGGCGGCACAAGCAAAGGCGCGCAGGGCATAGAGGGGAGGGAGTGACATGATGAATTTCTATATTGAGTAAAACTCACATTCAACGTGAGTTTTATCCGTTTTTCAACCGGGTCGGGCACGATAATACTGACAATCCCTTTTTCTTTGCAGCTATCGATCATGAATCTGGCATTGCTCAGTACCTATATGTTGACCATTCTCACCTTATTAGTGACGCCAGGCCCGGTGGTGGCTCTGGTAACCGGAACTGCCGCGCGTCATGGCATGCGGCGCGCCTTTGCCACGGTGATTGGCGCACATGGGGCGTCGCTGGTGCTGATTGGACTGGCGACTCTGATGCTGGTGGGATTGGTGTCGATTGATGCGCTAAGTTTACGTATCGCGGCGCTGGCAGGGTGCGGTTATATCGGCTTTAGCGCATGGCGGGGATTGAGAACATCTGCGTTACCCTCGGGCGAGCAAAAAGTGATGCCGGGCGGGGTGCGTCAGGGTTTTTTGGTTGGCGTCGCGAATCCAAAAGATATTCTGTTTTTCGCCGCGCTGTTTCCCCAGTTCATCTCCATCACACCGCATGTGGGCAGCAGTTTGCTGGTGCTGGCATTGGTATGGATGCTGTTCGATTTCAGCGTGATGACCTGTTACATCCTTGTGGTTCGCCGCTGGGTCGCGGGCAAACAGCAGCGGCGGCTGGAGATGTTATCTCAATGTTTTCTGCTGCTGGTTGCCCTGGCAGGCGCGGGGTACAACCTGTGGGAAATGCTTTAAAGATCAATCACCAGATTACGTGACAAACTGCGAGAGCAGCACAGGGCGATATATTGCTCCGTGGCGTTTTTCTCGGCATTTGATTGTACCGTATCACGATGATCAGCCTGTCCTTCGGTTACGCGCGTCAGGCAGGCACCACACATGCCCATCTCGCAGGACAGCGAGACATCGACACCGTTTTCCAGCAACACCGTGGCAATGGTCTTGTCAGGCGGCACCGGCCATTGCTGACCGCTGGAGGCGAGGGTGATGGTAAAGCTTTCATCATCGCTATTAGCCGGAGCGGCAGTCAGAGGTTTAAAGGCTTCGGTATGGATATTCTCCTTATGCCAGCCGTGCTGCGCTGCTGTTGCGCACATATGGGCCATAAACCCTTCCGGACCGCACAGGTAGAGATGGGTATCTTCAGCGGGGTCCAGCAGCTCTGCCGGGGCATGATTGCGTGGACTGCGACCTTCGCTGCTGTGCCAGATTTCGCAGAAACCGTGCTGGAACGGTCTGGATAACTCCGACAAAAAGGCTTCGTCCCCCCTTTCCCTGACATAGTAGTGCAGCACAAAAGGTACGCCGGCGGCTTCAAGTGCCTGTGCCATGGCATACAGCGGGGTAATACCGATACCTGCCGCCATCAGAATCACTTTCCCTGCGGGAGTGAGCGGGAAAAGGTTACGTGGCGGAGAAATGTCTATGGCCTGGCCCGGGCGCAGAACATCGTGCACGTAGCGCGATCCACCGCGTGATTGCTTATCACGCGCAATGCAAATCTGGTAATGGTCGGTGTTTTCGCTCTTTCCGGTTAACGAATATTGTCGTACCAGACCCTCGCGGAAATGGACATCGATATGTGCTCCCGGTTGCCAGCATGGCAAAGGCTGACCATTTTCTGCCACCAGGTTAATCCCGAGGTTGTGTCGCCCCTGACGATAAATACCATCCACCACGACCCGTAAAACGTTGTTCATCATCGCCTCCATTACACCAGGAAAAACTCACCGAAGCCCATGCGTTTCAGGCCGCGACGATAGGCGATCGAGCTGCGATCTGCCGGGATGTGTGCCTCCAGCGTCAGGTCAAGCGGCAGGCGTTCTGGCATTTGGGTTTCCACCATCAGTCGGTCTTCCTCGAAAACGCGCTGGTTAAAGGCGTGGACATCTTCTACCGGAATGTGCAAATCAAAATTGCGGGCAATCGGGGCGAACATGCGGGTTTTACGTGCTGAAACCGGTGACGCCGCATTCATGATCACCAGTCGCGCCTCGCCGGGAAAATGGATGGTCAGCGTGGCGGTGAAGGGCAGGTGCATCTCAAAATGGCGCAGCCACTCGAAACCTTCCGGAGCCTGCTGGTCGCTGTCGGCAGCGAAGTTGCTCACGGAACTCCAGTAATCCACCGCGAAACCGTAATTGGTTTCGATGGGGTTATAAGGCGGTACGGTCTGGTTCTCCGGGTCGGCAAAGGTTTCGGTGTGCACCCAGGCGAAATGCGCCACGTCGAGAAAACCCTCCACCTGGCGACCGGCAAAACCGTTAACATCAAAACCCGGGCAGTTAATCTGCTGGAACCCGGCATCGTCCCAGTGCGGCATCACCGGCAGTGGAGCGGGGTTGTCAGCGTCCGGTGCCATGCACACCCAGATAAGCCCATAGCGTTCTTCCACCTGATAATTAATCAGATTGAGTTTGGCTGGGATCGGCTGGCCGGGGCTGGAAGGGATGCGGTTACAACGTCCACCTTCACCGAAGCGCAGGCCGTGATAAGGACAGACCACTCCTTCTTCATCATGAAAACCGAGTGTCAGTGGTACACCGCGGTGCGGACACACATCGCGTGCCACCACCACCTGACCTTTGATGCGATACACCACCAGCTGCTCATCCAGCAGCACCGCTTTGGTGGGTGCACCGACGATGTCACAGGAACGCGCTACCGGGTGCCATTGGCTTGCGAGACGCAACCAGTCATCAGGTTCAAACGTGCAGTGGGCGGGTGGGGTGATGGTGTTCATAGCGATGTCCTGTCGGTTGCTCACATTAAAAGACTTCATTTTTGTCTGGTCATTGTTGATAATTATCCCTGTACAAATCCATCAGCATTAATTCAATTATGTGTTGCAAAAATTAGTACAGGTGAAACATGAGTCCATTTTCGCGATTCGCGGTTTATTTTGCCGAGGTGGCACGCAGCGGCAGCCTGCGCAAAGCGGCGGAGAAGTTGCATGTATCGGCATCTGCCATCAACCGGCAGATTTTGCAGGCAGAAGAAGGTTTTGGTACGCCGTTGTTTGAGCGTCTGCCGGATGGTCTGCGCATGACGACCGCCGGTGAATTGTTGTATGACGATGTGATGCGCTGGCAGCGTGAATTTCGCGTCACCCGCCAGCGTTTTGATGATATTCAGGGACTGAAACGCGGCAATGTCAGTGCCGGTCTGGTGCAGGCGTTGACCAGAGGCAGCGTGGCCGATGCGCTGGCGGACATCGCCCGGCAACATCAGTGGCTGCGGCTGGAGCTGACGGTAGACAACAGCCATGCCATCAGCCAGTTAATCCGCCAGGCGGAAATTGATTTTGGCCTGATTTTCGATCCCGCCGGACAAAGCGGACTGGAAGTGCTGGCGTTTGCCGAGCTGGAGATGGGGATAGTGCTGCCGCCACAGCATGCACTGAGTGGACGGGCATCGTTGTCGCTCAGTGAACTGAGTGGTGAACGTCATATCATCCCCGGCGAATCGCTGGTGGTGCATGAACGTGTCGCCGCGTTGTATCGCAAGCAGGGGCTGGAGCCGGATAATATCATCGCCTGCAACGATATTCGGCTGATCCGCAGCCTGATTGCCCAGGGCACTGGTATCTGCGTGTTAAGTCGGCTGGATGTGATGAGTGAAGTGGAAGAAAAGCAGTTGAACTTTGTGCCGCTAAAAAACAGCGTATTGCGCCCCCTGACGCTGGCGCTGTGTACTGCACCTTCCCGCCAGCTGTCGCGTGCGGCACAACGGGTGATTCAGCGGATCACCGAAGTGATTGATGAGATGACGCCGCCCGGTGGCTGAGCGGCAGTGGGTGTGGTGCCGTCTTTAGTTGAACCACGTTGCATCATGATACCGGTTTGCACCGTAATGCCGACCAGGTCAATAACTATACGGGGCCGTAGATACTCTGTCTCGCGTCAAGTATTTACGGATGCCTGTCACTAAAAAGCTTCGCTGCATCAAAGTCCTGACCGTGTTTTATGCAACTCCATAAGCCGGTCAGGTATTTTCTCATGATGGCGCATATCGCCTGGATTTTTTTCCTGCCCCTCGCCACTAACGCCGTGTAAAACGCATTGGCCCGTGGTTCATGGTGCGCCGCACTCAGCGCCGCCATATACATTGCCCTGCGCAGGTGACCGTTCCCTGCCTTACCCAGACGCCCCGGCCGGTTTACGCTGCTCCCTGACTGGCTCTGCTTAACGTGTAGTCCCGCATGGCGACTCACCT
>NZ_CP024768.1:4252366-4354892 GCF_011395035.1 Pantoea cypripedii | reverse complement strand
ACATTAGGAATAGGCTTCCTGACTTCATAGATAGTATATGGTTTAGAGTCTGTTCCTGGCGGAAGTGCCCGCATTGAATATGGAGTTCCTACTGGTGAAGTATATTTACCGCCGGGATAACCATAACGATCAATTACGTGACCAGGCTCCAGAATAGTAACTTTCTCCGAGCCAAAAGCCCCATTATTTGGCGGCCAATAGGTAACCAGCCCCTTATTCAACCCCAGCGGGTCGATCCACGTCAGAGGGTTTGGTGCATAAGCGTAAAGGTTTTCTCCCCCCGCTAACCCTATCGGGTCCTGGACTGTAAACCGTCCCACCTGCGGGTCATAATACCGGAACAGATTATAATGCAGTCCGGTTTCCCGGTCGGCGTATTGTCCGGCGTAGCGCAGCGGCTGATGGTGCAGCGACGCCAGTCCGGACAGGCGGTAAAAGCCTTCCGTCTGCCTGCTGACCTCGCCAAAACTGCCGTACTGCCCGCTCCAGCGTACCGCGCCCTCTGCATCCGTCACCTCCAGCGGCGCGCCGTTCAGGTCGGTGCTGAACCAGAATATTTCCCCCTGCGCGGCATCCTGCTGATGGTCGATACGCGCCAGCGGGCTCCAGGTTTCCGTTGGGTCATAAACGTAGGTCTGGCGGCTGCCGTTTGCCTGCTGTTCCTGCAACAGACGATATCCCTGCCACAGAAAACGGGTTTCCTGCTCACCCTGTCCGCTGTTCACCACCTTGCGCGTGCGTCGTCCCAGCGCATCGTAATGATAATGCGCGGTAAACCGGCCCTGCGGGCCACTGCCGCTGGCGGTTATCAGCCGGTTTTCCGCGTCCCAGGTAAAATGCTGTTCATACTGACCGCTGCGGCGGCGGATTAGGTTGCCCCACGCGTCGTACTTCATAAACAGCTGCTGCCACTGCCGCAGACGGTTATCCCTCACCGCCACGAAACCCTGCTCCTCATCCACCAGGTTGTCGGCGGCGTCGTAGCGGAACCCGCGGCTGGCGTGGCCCTGACGCGCTTCATAATGCTTCAGCAGGCGGCCTTCGGCGTCATAGCCGTAGTCCACCTGGCCGCGCAGCGTGTCGTGGATACCCGCCAGCTCACCCCGCGCGCAGTAGCGGAAGGCGCGCGACAGGATATCTTTTTCCGGCAGCGCCACCCCGTCTGTCACCGCGCTCTGCTGCCGGATGCGGCGGCCGAGGCTGTCGTACCCGCGGGTCTGCCAGCGCGCCCCCTGGCTGCGCCGGATTTCGCGGTGCAGCCGGTCACGGGTAAATTCACTGACCTGCTGCCGGTTGAAACGGATGGCGCTGACGTGGCCGGAGCCGTAATGCAGCCAGCTCAGCTGCTGCCCGTCCGGCAGCGTCAGGCCGGTGAGGTTGTTCAGTTCATCCCACTGATAATTCAGCGTGCCGCTGCTGCCGGACTCACTCAGCAGGCGGCCTGACGCATCACGCCGGAACAGGATTTCATCCGCTTCGATACCCAGCTCACGGCCTTCCTCTGTGGGCGTGCGCGTCACGCCAAGCAGCTGACCGGCACGGTCATGCCGGTAATGATATCCGGCATGGCGGTGGCTGCGCCCGGTCAGCAGGCCGCTGTCGTCATAGTGGAACTGCTGGATACGGCGCGGCAGCCCGCCATCCGGGCCGGGCATGCCGTCTTCGCGCATCGCACTGAGCAGGCCGCGTTCGTCCCACTGCCACAGCCGTTCGGTTTCGTCCGGGCGCACTTCACGCAGCGGGCGACCGGCGGCGTCATAGTCAAAACGGTATTCGCCACCGTTGCCGTTCTCCAGCCGCAGCAGGTTGCCGCGCGGATCATAATGCCAGCGCCGCGTGCGTCCGAGCCGATCGGTCTGGCTGACGGGCAGGCCCGCAACGTTGTAAGCCCAGCGGATTTCACTGTCCAGCGTATCGCGCCAGCCGCTCAGCTGACCGCGCGGGTTCCATATCAGCGTTTCACGGCTGTCGTCAGGATGGATCAGGGTGCACAGCTGACCGGCGCTGTTCCACCCGCGCTGCGTCACGTTGCCTTCCGCATCTTCGCTGCGGATAAGCTGGCCGAACCGGTCATAGCTGAAGCGGGTGACGCTGCCGGAGCAGTCGGTACGCTGCGTCAGCAACCCCTGACGGTTCCACGTCAGCCGCACCACACCGCCTGCCGCATCGGTCACACTTTCCGGCAGCGTCTCTTCATCGTCCGGGTAGTAATAAACCGTGGCATGGCCGGAGGCGTCGGTTTCCGACAACAGGCGTCCGGCCGGATCATAAACATTCTGCGTGCTGGTCTGGTCGGGGTACCGGATACGGGTGATAAGGTCGGTCTGGCGATGCCAGTGATATTCCGTCCGGCGCCCGGCCGGATCGGTCTCTGACGTCATGCGGCCATATTTATCCCAGCCGCTGCGACGCATCGCGCCGCCCGGCAGGATGACATCGCACAGCTCACCGTCTGCATAGATCAGGGTGGTCTGGCGGCCATCAAAATCGGTGAAGCGGGCAACGTTATCGTCGTCATCCGTCAGCCAGTGCGCCTGCGCGCCATCGTCACGCAGCGCCAGCCGCGTTCCTGCGGCAAAATCGTAGCTGAATTCAAGTTGTTCTCCGCCGTTGTGGCGGAAGGCGACCACACGCGGCAGACCGTCAATTTCCTGCCAGCGATATTCACTCAGCAGGCCGTTTGCATCCTCATGGGCGCTCATCAGCCCGTCACGCCACTGAAAACGACGGCGCACGCTACCGCCCCGGCCGGTTACGCAGACAAGCTGGTGCTGATCATCGTAAGCGTAACTGACCAGACACACCTCGTCATCCAGCCAGGCTCCCGTCAGGCGGCCGGCGTCATAACGACACACCACGGTTTGCCCGGCGCTGTCAGTTAAGGCATGCAGGGTGTGATCGGCGTTCCAGGTGAACAGAATGTCATTGCCACCGCGCTCACTGAGGCGCAGCGGCAGGGAAGGGGCATCATCGGCCAGTGGCGGGAAGTGCCAGCGCTCGCCGCTGATGTCATAAAGGGACCAGCTGTCATCCTGGTGATGCTCCAGCCACTGTTTTTCATCGGCACACCAGCTGCGATGGCCCCGGGGCACCCAGGGGAAGAAAATAAAGTCGCCGGACGGCGCGCGCCAGACCAGGCCATCCTGATATCGCTGCAGCCGGGTTTCCCAGAACAGATTCCAGCCCCGGCCCAGCACGCTGTCGCCGGGATTACCGCTGCGCCAGTAGCGCTGCCAGCGCACCGGCAGGCGGGAAGGCAGCACAAAATCCAGCTCGTCATCGCCGCTGAGAAACTTCTGGCCGCTGACGATATCCACCGGGCGGGCAATAATCCCGGCCGCCGCAGCCCCGGTCATCAGCACTCCGGCCCGGCAGGCGATACGCGCCAGTTTGTTGATGCCCGGCAATTTGCTCAGCAGTCTGCCCAGCGCGCCGGTCTTCCCGGCCATTCCGCCCCAGCCACCGGCGAGTCCGGCAAACAGCAACGTCAGATCCGAGACTTTGTATAACCATTCAGGGACTTCAGGTTCGATCGGCAGGGTCTGCTGCGCTGCGCCGCCGATGAACACGTCAGAGGAGCCGGTCATCACCCTGGCATCGCAGGTGGTATGGTCCCCGAGGCGCACGGCAGGCATGCCGTTGATAAAGACGCTGGACGATCCTTCCGCCATCTGTTCGGAACCGTCGTCAGAACAGTCCACCTCGCTGTAAGTGGCGACCGCCGCAGGCTGACCATTGATAAAGACATCGGCGGAGCCGGTGGTGATGGTGCCTTCTTTCGACATACTGGCGGCACCGGCTTCGGCAATGCCGTCACGGGCCGCCGTCGCCAGTTCCCCCGTGATCCAGCCAACCGCCACGCTGGCACCGATCAGCAGAACACCCACGCCGAGACAGGCTGCGCCCAGCCCGGCAATCATCAGTGCGCCCGAGGCAATCCCCCCAACCGCCGCAATCAGTCCGCCAATTAACGTTCCGCCGATCATGCCAGCCAGGGCATGAGAATGCCCGATGTCGTCCCCGACGCGTGCTGCTTCAAACATAACAACATTCCTTATCGTTAAGCGTGAAAACGGAAGCTCCTGAGCAGGGAGTTAAAGCGGGAAGAATCCGTCTCGCTCAGTACATCCATCGAAGTCATGGTGAACACCAGCACCCTGCTGTTGTCCGGGGTGAAAACCGCCTGCTGCTGCCAGACGCGTCTGCCATCACGCAGATAACTGGCGTGGACGATTTCGCCCGTCAGGAGATTTTCGCCAAGTGTGGTGGAGGCGCGTTGCGACTGTTTCCAGCCCTGCAGATGCTGCGCCATCAGTGCCAGTTGACGATCAATATACGTATCCAGCGCTTCATCAGCGTGGAGGGTATCGCGGGAAATATTGAAGGCGGGTGCACCCGCGCCTGTTACCGTAAAGACATTGACCGTGCGATCCTGATAGCCGTCAGGCAGCGCAATCCGGCCTTCTGTGAAGAAACAAACCTGAGATGAGTCGTTCATTGAGCGCATTCCCTATGCTTAAAACGTAAGGGAGTCTCTCACAGGAAGACAATATTGACCACAATTTATACTGGACCTGTTTCAGGGAACAGCGCGATAAATCGCGCCGCTACAACCTGTGCCGATCCTTTCACTTCACCAGATTCGCCTGCCAGTCACTAAACAACATCGGCCAGTTTTTTGCCGGGATGTCCTGTTTTTTCACAATGCCAAAACCGTGGCCCCCCTGCTGAAACAGATGCAACTCAACCGGCACCTTGTTTTTGCGCAACGCATCAAACATCAACAGTGAATTCTTTGGTGAGGCCGTGCCATCATTCAGCGCCTGGGCAAGGAAGGTCGGTGGCGTATGGGTGGAAACCCGGTCTTCCTGTGAATAACGCTGTTTGACGTCATCACTGATATCTTTGCCATACATGGCGGCACGCGTGCCGTTATGGGTGACACCATCTTTCAGCGACAGCACCGGGTAGATCAGCGCGGCAAAATCGGGGCGGGCAGAAACCTTATCCTGATCATCTTTTGCCGGATAGTTACTGGCATCGGGATCGTTGCTGACATTCGCTGCCAGGTAAGCCCCCGCAGAGAAGCCCATCACACCTATCTGGTTGGAGGCTAGCTGGTATTGGTCCGCATTGGCACGAATCAGACGCATGGCGCGCTGCACATCGGCAAAAGCATTATTGCGGTTAACCTCTGATCCATCGTGTGGCATGCGGTAAAGTAGCACGAACGAGGAATAGCCTTTTTTACTCAGGACCTTTGCCACATCCAGCCCTTCGAGATCCTCCATAATATAAGAAAATCCCCCACCCGGAATGATAAGCACCGCCGAATGATTATTTTCCCCGGTCGGTGGAACATAAATCATTTCCGGTGATGCTACCTTTGTGACAGCGCGATTATTATCCGCCAGGTTCTTACTAAAGTTAATAAATGTATTATTTCCTGACACTTCATTTTGCCAGATCGGAATTTCCTTATTGGCAAATGCGCTGGGAAGATAAATCAGGGAAATCAATGCGGATAAAAAAATCGACTTCATCTTTCTGGCTCCAAATCCTGAATGAAAACAACAACAAGCGCTCCGGCAGCTCACCACAACGGCACGCCCCCTGCCGCAGAATCCAATCCCAGAAGAAAAAACCTGACTTTATAATAAGTCCAAATCAATCTACAGAGAAAGGTAGCAAATATTGCTGTTCATTTTCATCCAATATAATTATGGACCAGAAAAAATTAGACTTTTCTCATGTTTACGTTAACAACACCCTATGTTATAAGTAAATTTTAAACTATAAGAATCTGTGACCATGGGAATTTACTGGATCATAAGCCTGACATTGACCTTCGTGGCAATTGTTGAAGTCATGCTTAGTAAAGATGAAAACACAGCACGACTCAGATTATATCTTTATTTTGTTGCCGTGGTCGTGCTTTTTACCTTTGGTGGAATTCGTGGTCTTGGCACCGGTCTGGATGATTTACAGTATCGCCAGTTCTTCTCACAGTTTATCGATCAGATTATTATCGATGGATTCTGGAATGCGGTGGTCAACTTCCGCTATGAACCGGCTATTTATGCCATTGCAGGTGTTACCCGAATATTTACGGCCAATCCGGACATCTTTATCTTTGTCTTTACTGTGATTGCCGTCTGCGTCAACGCACATTATTTCCGCAAGCTGACACCGATCCCGTTAGTCGCCCTGGCCGTTTACTCTGCTCACCTGTTTATCAATAAAGACATGAACCAGATTCGCTTTGGTTTGTGCTCGGCATTTTTAATGGGTTTTGTTTATCATTTCGCACGCAGAAGTAAATCGGGCATGATCACCACCTTTATTCTGTCGTTTATCAGCCACGCCACCGGCATTGTCGCGTTGCTGGTGCCGATAGCGCTGATCGTGAAGAAACATAAGTACATCCCGATACTTATCGTGCTGGCCAGCCTGCCATTGGCCTTTATGGGCAGTTCGGCGTTAATCTCTGCCCTCTCAAGCCATCTGGGTTCGTTAGGCGACAGGGCAATGGGCTACGCCAACCAGGACTCCGCGCAGGAACAGGGCATCATCACCCTTTCCAACCTGAAAAATATTGGCTTCGTCTTCATCTTCAGCTTCCTGTTGCTGAGCGACAAAATAAAGAATTTCGAGGAAGAGAAATTCCGTCTTTACTACATCCTGGTCATTACCTTTGCGATTGGTAGTGGTTTGAGGATGGCCCTGCAGGATTATGCGTCCGGTGGACGTCTGGCCAACTATTTATTGCAGGTAGAACCCGTCCTTATTTCCCTGTGTATCTGGGAAACGAAGAAATTCATGAAGGTTCTGGCGGTAGGCGTGACGGTATTAATGGTTCTTTACTATCTTTATTACAATACTATTTCAAGCAAGCAGTCGATCACCGGCTACCAGGTTTCACGTACCTTCCAGTTGTTCCGCTAAAAAAATGCGCTGACGTTAACTGCGTCAGCGCTTCGCTTCTATTTAAGAATAGCCCGATAGACACATAAGGAAAGTCCGAATATCTTTCCTCTTCGGGCCATTGCTTGCATTTTGAATCTTTTAAAACTTTAATAGCTGAACATCTGCGTCAGCAGTGATCGGATTATTCCTAACAACTCACGTGAAGTTTATTAATGATTTCACTGGCGCAACGTCACTCAATGAAAGAATGCAGATATGAACGAAAAAAATAACTTCGACATCGTCCGACTATCGCTCGCCTTTATCGTGTTACTGGTGCATTCGGCAGAAGTAACCAGAAATCCTGACATTCGTTTCCTTGCTCACTTTCTGAATAGTGATTTTGCCGTAAAAGGATTTTTCGCAATAAGTGGTTTTCTTATTGCAAAAAGTTACTTAAGAAGTAAATCACTCACCTCTTATTTTATTAAACGTGCGCAACGAATTTTACCCGCGTATATATTCGTGGTGATTATGTGCTTCGTGATTGGCCTGTGCCTGACGACGCTGCCGATTGTCGATTTTCTGAAAAACAAAGAAACCGTCAAGTATCTGATAGCGAACTTCTCGTTCCTCAACTTCATCCAGCCATCACTGCCGGGCGTGTTCACCAGCAACCCGAACCAGCCGCTGGATGGCTCGCTGTGGACGATTAAAGCCGAGCTGAGTCTCTACGTGCTGCTGCCCTTCGTGCTGCCGCTGATGAAGAAAAACCCGCTGAAAGTCTGGGGGGCGATTTTCTTCATCTCCTGTGCCTGGTTCTTTTACTTCACGGTGGTGTATACCGGAGCTAAAGCCGACACGCTGGCGAAACAGTTCATTTCGCTCTCTTCCTACTTCTTCTTTGGCAGCCTGCTGGCGACCCACCAGCCCACGTTTGATCGGCTGAAAGAAATCACCATCATTTCACTGGTGGTGTTTCTGCTGTTCAAAGGCACCGATTATTCCTTCCTGGTGGAGCCAATCGCCTTCTCTTCGGTGGTGATTCTGTTCTGCACCAACCTGTGTAGCGAGATCAAAATCAGCCAGTACGGTGACCTGTCTTACGGCATGTACCTTTACCACTGGCCGATTATTCAGGTGTTGCAGCACTTTGGCGTCTTCAACGCTAACGCCTTCCTCGGCCTGCTGATGACGATTGTGATTACCGTGGCGCTGGCTTATACCTCGTGGAATCTGCTGGAAAGCCGCTTCCTGAAACGTGCGCATCACACGCCGCCACCCATTGCAGGCAGTGCCGCGCGCGACTGACACACCATCCGTAACGGCGCGATAAATCGCGCCGTTACGGTCATATGCAACAGTTCAGGTGTTTCAGATGGTGGCACCCATCGACAGGCGATAGTGCAGATTGACCTGCTCGATGGTCGGCAGGTGATTGATCTTTTTAATCACGATTTCGGTGGCCACTTTGCCCATTTCAAAGCGCGGCGTAATCACGCTGGCGAGGCGAGGCGTGGTGACCTGACCAATCTCTAACCCATGAAAACCGGCAATCGCCATCGACTGTGGCACCGCGATACCCGCCGCATGGCATTCCTGCAATACGCCGACCGCCAGGTCATCATTGGTGCAGAGAATCGCATCCATCTCCGGGTAGAGCTGGCGCGCCAGCGTCATCATGCCAGTACCAATCGATACTGATGACACCTTGTTTGGCACAATGCGCCCGGCAGGCAAACCCGCCGCGGCCACCGCATCGCAATAACCAGCATAACGTTGCTCATCACGCCGGTCCGACATGGAGCCAAAATAGATCACGCGTTTTTTGCCACTCGCCAGCAGCATTGCCGTCATGTCGTAGCCCGCACGATAGTTGTCGAACCCGACATTAATGCGATCGCGCGTTTCAGTCAGTCCCATCACTTCCGCCACCGGAATGGTGGCAGCCTTGAGGTATTTTTCCGCCCGGATGGTGTGCACGGACTCGGTAAGGATCAGGCCCTTGATATTCAATGCCAGCACCGTGGCAATCTGCTCCTCTTCCCGCTGCGGGTTGTAGTCATAATTGACCACCAGCGTTTGGTAGCCTTGCGCACTGGTCACCGATTCAATCCCGGCCAGCAAATCGGCAAAGATTTGATTATTAAAGGAAGGGATCAGCACACCAATGCGTGGCGGGCTGGCACTGCTCAGGGCGAGGTTGTCCGGATCGGGCGTGTAGCCGATTTCGGCAATAACGCTGGCAATTTTGTCGGCCGTTTCCGTTTTCACTTTTTCCGGCGTGCGTAAATATCGGCTCACCGTCATCTTGGTGACCCCCGCCAGGGTGGCAATATCATCCAGGGTGATGCGCTGCGTTTTCATCGCGATGTCCGCAAAGACGGCCTTTCAATCAACGTATTATGCCTGCTGCCCGGCAAAAAATGAAACCGTGCCCAGGCGGAATTACCGGCAGGGAAAAGGGCAACATTTCAGAATGAAAATTTCAGAAAAATTCCAGTAAAAAACAAGAAAGGCAACATCCCTGTCAGAAGGTAATGACAAAAAACCTATCATTTCATCCGCATAAACCTTCTCTCCCTTATCCATGACAGCAATTTTCGCAACCCCGCTCACACATTTCGGAAAAAATGATCCAAAAATATCCATTTAGAAAATATATTTCACTGCGAGTACCCTGCGTGAATACACGGAACATCGACAACCTACAACATTCCTCTTTCTGGACATGCAACGTTCAGGCGGTAGAGACAAGGGGCTATAACTATGGATTCCAGGCAAAAACGCTACAATATGAAGTATGTCATTCTCTGCTGCACTGTCGCCGCATTTGGCGGGCTGCTGATGGGCTATGACTCTTCCATTATCTCCGGTGCAATCGAACCCTTAAGTGAATACTTCCAGCTGACACCCGCGGAAACGGGCTGGGCGGTTTCTAACATTCTGCTCGGGAGTCTGGTGGGCTGTTTTATCGCCCCGCGCCTGAGCGACGTGCTGGGGCGTAAAAAATCGCTCGCCATCACCGCCTTATTGTTCACCGTTTCGGTGATCGGCACCGCCATCGCCCACAATTTCACGGTATTTGTGCTTTTCCGCATCATCGGTGGCCTGGCAATTGGCCTCGCTTCGGTGATTTCGCCTATCTATCTGGCAGAGCTGTCGCCGTCGAAGTTCCGTGGTCGCACCACCGCGCTGTATGCGGTGTGCTGCGTCGGCGGACAATCAGTGGTGCTGCTGACCAACTACTTCATCACCAAATCCATGCTACCGGAAGCGATGATTGCTATGGGCTGGCGCTATATTCTGGCGACCGCACTGGTCCCCTGCGCGTTGTTTATCTTCTTTATCGCCTTTATCCCGGAGTCACCGCGCTGGAACGTGCTGAAAGGCAAATACGATGCCGCCCTGGATACACTGACCAAAATCTCCAACCGCGAACATGCAGAAAGCGTGTTTAGCGAAATCAAACACTCGTTCTCCGATGAAACAGCACGTCAGCACAAGGCGCGTTTTCGCCTCGATAAAACCACGGTGCCATTGCTGGTGATTGGTATTGGTCTGGCGGTGGGGAACCAAATCAGCGGCATCAACGTGATTCAGTATTTTGGCCCGACGCTGCTGAAAAATGTCTCTGGCAGTGTGGATTCGGCGCTGCTGCAAACCTTCTGGCTGTCCGTTTGCCAATTTATTGGCGTGCTGGCGGGGATGACGCTGATCGATAAAGTCGGGCGTCGTAAGCTGCTGCTGCTCGGGGCCATCACCTCCTGTATCTGCCTGGCTTACTCCTTTATCGCCTTCTACTACCATCTGCCAGGCCTGCTGGCCGTGATTGGCCTGTTCGCCTATATGATTTTCTTCGGCATGACCTGGGGCCAGATTGTCTGGACGGTGCTGGGCGAAATCTTCCCGACCGAAATTCGTTCCATCTGTGTGGGGATCTCCATCTGCGCGATGTCGATGGCGAACTTTATTATCAGTTCCACCTTCCCGATCATGAACAGCAACCCCCTGTTGCTCGATATGTTCCACGGTGGATTCCCGCTGCTGCTGTTCGCGATTTTCTCGCTTGGCATGTACTTCTTCACCTTCCGCTATCTGCCGGAAACCGCTGGCGTCTCGCTGGAGAAAATTCACGGCCTGGTGCTGGAGAAATTTAATGTTGATGTGGAACTGCCAGCTGCCACCAGCAGCAGCAAATCCGCTGAGTCACTGAATATTCCACGGCATTAATCCTTTCAGGCGGCGATATACCGCCTGAAAATAGCGCGATAAATCGCGCCGCTACAACGGATTGCACAACCCGTAGCGGCGCGATTTATCGTGCAGGATTTTCATCCCATGCGCTGTTCATACTGCTCAATCACCGCCAGCGCCAGGCCGTTAGCTGGATCGATGCGCTGCGGCAGAAAATGCAGCGCAGTATGGGCAAAGGTAAAGGCCAGCGTGCTTGCCTGCGTCGTCTGTTGCACCGCCTGGACAAAGGCGGGTGACGCATTCCACGGCGCATCCACCATAATGCTGGCGGGGTTAAGCAGCAACATCACCTGGCTCAACGCAATACCGAGCTGCGCACCAGCCTCACTCATTACCGCACTGACAATCGCCGGTTCGCTCTCGCGATTTTGCCAGCGCAGACCCGATTTTCGCTGAGCTAACTGGTGTTGAATGGCAGGCAGGCTGACCAGCGCTTCCAGGCAACCACTACGCCCGCAGCTGCAACGCGCACCATTCGGCTGCACCGTCAGATGCCCCACTTCTCCTGCGGTCCAGCTGCTGCCGGTAAAGACTTCGCCAAGCTGCACCAACGCCCCGCCAATGCCTTCCGCAATACGCAGGTAAAAATGACCCTGGTTTTTATCCAGCGCCAGTTGCTGCACCGGAAGCAGCGCCGCCGCTTTGACATTATTCATGATGCGCAGCGGCAGGTTGATTTCAGCGTTGAGTGGCGTCAGCAGATCAATGTCCTGCCAGCCAAGATGGGAAGAGAAATGCATCCAGCCACGTTGGGGATCCACGATGCCCGGAAATCCCAGCGCGATACCAATTAACTCAGGATGGGCGGCGGCCAGCGTCTGGCAGCACTCCGCCAGCTCCTGCAACAACGCGGTGGGATCATGGGTTTCGGTACGCCAGGTCTGCTCAGCAATCACCTGCGAGAAATAGTCACAGACCCGCCAGTGAATCGTCTTACGTTCTACCATGATACCAGCGCTTTTCAGCTTTTCCGGCCTGAGCGATATTTCAATCTTCGGACGTCCGGCAGAGGCAACACTGACCGGCCCCAGCTCGGTAATCACCCCCAGCTCCAGCAGATCATCCACAATCAGCGAAACGGTATTTTTGCTGAGGTTTAATGCCAGGGCCAGATCCTGGCGGGAGGTTACGCGCGTCTGACGCAGCTGCGCCATCACCCGCTTCAGGTTATTCAGTCGTAATAATGCCGGCCCTTTACCCGTCGCTTTCATGCCTGTCTCACCCGGCAATATAGAAGAGGTTCAGTGTAGCAGTGTCCGGGTGCGCTTTATCTCAGACTTTGCTGGCATTTTTGATGTGGCGCACCCTGATGCAGTGAGGAAGGTGAATTAGTATTCATCGCCGCGCACGCGGCTGCGGTAACTTTCCCAGTCGAAGCGTACCCACAGGCTGTTACCGAGGCGCATACGGTCCATCACACGCTCACCCAGCAGCGTGTTCATACCGGCGGGATCGAGGTTCGACAGCATGCCCGTTGGCCGTTTGGAGGAAGATCGGCGATCGACAATCTGGTTGATGATCACTTTTTCATAGCGTGATTCGCTTTGCATACCGATCTCGTCGATCACCAGCAGATCGACATGGCTCAGATCCTGCAACAGGCGTTCTTCCGTGATATCGCTGCCGCCGCTGAAGGTGCCTTTCATGCTCGACATCAGGTCCGCTACGGTCACAATCAGCACGCTTTTACCGCGCAGAATCAGATCATTACCGATAGCCGCGGCCAGATGGTTCTTGCCGGTACCCGGACGGCCGGAAAACACAAAGCTGGAAATGCTGTTATCAAAACCCGCCGCATACTCGCGCGCCAGGCTCAACGCTTTGCGTTGTCCTTCGTTTTCCACCCGATAGTTATCGAACGAGCAATTCATATGCAGTTCACGAATGCCCGAGCGCCCCATAATACGCTGCATCTTCATCGCGCGATTCTCACGCACAATCGCTTCGGAGCGTAAACGGCCCTGCTCCTGATTCCAGGCGAGCAATTCTTCACCACTGGTGAATTTTGGCTTCACATCATGCGGCATCAGTTTTTTCAGGCGGCTGAAAAGATCGTTCGGCGTTTTCATCATTCACCTCGAAAACCATCGGGAATATCATAATCAGTATTGCTGATCCGGGTGATATCGCGCTTCGGCTGCCCGCCGTTCGCCACCCGGTTCATCTGTACGCTACGCGCCAGCTTCTGCTGCCACTGCACATGATGGAACAAACGGCCCTCGGCCTGCCAGTAAGCGACAAAGGTGGCCAGCTCAGCGGGAGTTACCGGTTCGCTCAGCGCGACGCCCCAGATTGCCGCCTGGCGCTGAAAATCGTTGTCCGGCGTCCAGCCCTGATACATGGCAAATTTCCCCACCGGGGCCGCAATGGGCGCGCTGGGGCTATCAAACATGCTGTCATCCAGCGTGACATCATTGGGTTGCTGCGCCGCGGCTTCCAGCGCCAGCAATTGCGCCAGCCGTTGTGGCGTGACCGCATAAAACGCCGGTACGTTGTGATGCAGCACCGCCAGCGTGCCGTTTTCTGCCTGTTGCAGTTTCGCGAGCGGATCCTGACAAAAGCCATCCAGCCCGACCAGCGTTGAAGTTAAGATTTTGACTGACATGAAGAAACCTGACGTTGACAAGCCCAGTGCGCCGGACCGGATATTCCGTCCGGCGCTGAGCTTGCAGTGTACCTGTTTTAGCGCGCGGAATCGCCTAAAAGCTGGCGCTGACGCCCAGGCTATAGATGAACTGTTCGCCGCTGCTCATGGCCCCGGTTTGTGAAAACGAGGCAAACGCCGACAGATGCTGCCCCAGCGGCATATTGGCACCCACGCTGACATCCATCCAATTGTTTTCCCGCCCAATCCCCTCATCGCTGCGTGGGGTAAAATTCATCTCCCCCAATTGATGGCTGTAGCTAATCTGTGCGTAGGGCGCTATCCAGCCAAGGCTGGAATCAACACGCCAGCCCAGCGAGGCGACCTGGTCAGGGTTGTTATGATCGATAAATTCACATTGCGGGCAGTTGAGAGACGAGGGATCGACCGCGTATTGCGCAATCGGCCCGGTGGATATCGTCTCACTCATCGGCATTTGCCAGCCGGCGGAGAGGCGGCTAGCAAACGGATTCGCGCCAACGCTGGCGGCTTCGGTATGCAGGTTAACACCCGCCCCATCCGGCGGGTTCAGCGCTGCATCCATCAGGCCTCTCTCGTTGTTTCCGGTCAATGTCAGGTGATTCTGGGAAATTTTTTCCGCCAGGATGGCGTCATAATCAGGCGAGCTGGCGCTGGTCGTATTCTGCTGGCTGCCCTCATCCCATGCGCGGGCAGGCAGGGCGCAGGCAGATAGCCACACACCAACAAGAGCCAGCGCAATAATGTGCTGGCCTGACCGCTGACTTTTCTGCAACATGAAGGACTCCTGACGAGCCAGATAGGAACCGGGCGTTTAGGTATTGGATAAAACAGTTATCGGCGCCCTTTGATTAACTATTAACCGATTATTGAATACGTCAAGGAAAGAGAAGTATTTTCCTCATGCTTTAGGAGCACTGCGATGCAACGATGTGGCTGGGTAACAAAGGATCCGCTCTATCTGGCGTACCACGACACCGAATGGGGCGTGCCGCAAACTGATAAGCGTGCCTTATTTGAAATGCTGTGTCTGGAAGGACAGCAGGCCGGGCTTTCATGGATTACGGTGTTAAAAAAACGCGAAAACTACCAGCGTGCTTTTCATCAGTTTGACCCACAGGCAGTGGCTGCGATGGATGAAGCCGATCTCGATCGGCTGATGCAGGACAGCGGCCTGATTCGTCAACGCGCCAAACTCTCAGCCATTATGGTGAATGCGCGTGCATTCCTCGCCATGGAAGCCAGCGGTGAAGACTTTTCTCGCTTTATCTGGGGATTTGTCGATAACACGCCAGTTTTGCATCATTTTCCCGATTACAAGCTGGCTCCGACCACCTCCGATGCGGCCATAGCAATGTCTAAAGCGCTGAAGAAGCGTGGTTTTAAATTCATCGGTCCCACGATTTGCTATTCCTATATGCAAGCCTGCGGCCTGATCAACGATCATCAAACTGATTGTTTCTGCCATCCTGCTAATCTCTGAGGCGATTCTTTACAATTTAAGACTTATTCTCACGCTTTCCCTCACGATTTAACGGCATAATCAGCACCGTTTTGGGTTTTTCCCCCCATTTAAATCGAAGGGACTTTTATGAATAAGCACACTGTTGCACTGGCCTTGTTACTGAGCGGCAGCCTGGCATTATCTGGCTGTACCACCAACCCTTACACTGGCGAATCACAAGCAGGGAAATCCGGCATTGGCGCGGGCCTTGGCGCCGTGCTGGGCGCGGGTGTCGGCATGCTGTCATCCTCGAAAAAAGATCGCGGTAAAGGGGCGCTGATTGGCGCAGCTTCCGGCGCAGCGCTGGGAGGCGGTATCGGTTATTACATGGATGTGCAGGAAGCCAAACTGCGCGACAAAATGCGCGGCACCGGCGTCAGCGTCACGCGCCAGGGTGACAACATCGTGCTGAATATGCCAAACAATGTCACCTTCGATTCCAGCAGCAGCAACCTGAAACCGGCAGGTGCCAATACCCTGACCGGCGTGGCGATGGTACTGAAAGAGTATCCGAAAACCGCCGTCAATGTGGTTGGCTTTACTGACAGTACCGGTACGCGCGCGCTGAATATGCGTCTGTCGCAGCAGCGTGCGGAAAGCGTTGCCAGCGCGCTGATTGTGCAGGGCGTCGAAGCCAGCCGCCTGCGTACCCAGGGCATGGGGCCGGATAACCCGATTGCCAGCAACAGCACCGAAGCCGGTAAGGCACAGAACCGCCGCGTTGAGATCACCCTCACCCCGCTGGGTTAAGTCGTCTTTTGGGCCTGCGCCGTCAGGCCCATTTCGCACGTTTTTACTCCACTTTTGACGCTTGCTGCTGCCCCTGCCCTCAAATATTATTCCCCCGTAGAGCCGCCGATTTCTTTATGTTAGCTTGATCAAAAATTGATCAATGGAAGCCCATCATGTCGCTGAAAGCCATCGCCTCCGTCCTCGGACTTTCCGTTACAACCGTGAGTCGTGCACTGAATGGCTATGATGATGTGGCTAAAGACACACGCAAACGTATTGAAGAAGAAGCCAGCCGACGCGGCTATCGTCCTAATGCCGCAGCACGCCACCTGAAGACCGGCCGCACCAACACGGTCGGGCTGGTGATACCCGACAGCGTATTGCCGCTGAGCGATAGCCATTTCACCGGCATGCTGCAAACCATTGATCAACGCCTTGCCCGTGAAGACATTGATCTGCTGATGCTGGCCGATAAACCGCAGGATCAGCAGCGCACTTTGCGTATGCTGCGCAGCCGCGCCATGGATGCGCTGATCGTCACCCACACCACCCCCGATGACATTCGCCTGCAACGTCTGCAACAGAAAGGCTTCCGCTTTCTGGCGCTGGGACGCAGCCAGCTGGCGCAACCCTATGCCTGGTTTGACTACGATAATCACGCCGGGGTGAAGCTGGCGACAGAACACTTTCTGGCAAAGGGCCTGACCCGGTTGGGGTGGATTGGCAGCGATGAACCCAGTTCCTTTGTGCGCGACCGCCGTCAGGGTTTTCTCGACGCCATCGCATCGCACCAACCGCCCGTTCCTGCCCCGGAGCTTGCCACCGTACCGCCCTCACGTCGTGCGGGTTATCAGCAAACCTCGGCCTGGCTGGCGAACGACCCTCAACCACAGGCGATCATCACCGATTGCAGCCCACTGGGTGAAGGTGCTGCGATTGCCTTGCAACAGGCCGGACGTCTCAGCGGGCCGCAGGCGATTCCGTTGTTTGTTTATGACGGACTGCCGCATGATTCGATTATCGATCACCCGGTCAATGCCATCCTGCAATGCTCACAGCAGCATGTTGGCGAAAAGATCGCCGAAATGGTGCTGCAATTGCTGGAAGGTACGCCCCCCGAACAGCTGCAAACCCTGTGGCAACCGCGTCTGCTCCTCACTTCTGACTAGCCGGTTGTTGCGCAGCGGTGTTCCTGTGATAGTCTTCGCCTGTTTCTTTTGATCCAGGTGTATGCAATGAAGACCAGGCCGCCCCGCGCGACTATCAGTGATGTTGCCCGTACAGCAAAAACCGGGAAAACCAGCGTTTCCCGTTATCTGAACGGCGAGCAGAACCTGCTGTCGCCCGACCTGAAGGCGCGTATTGAACAGGCGATTGCTGAACTCGATTACCGCCCCAGCCAGATGGCTCGCGGGCTGAAACGTGGACGTACTCGCCTGATTGGCCTGATCATTGCCGACATCACCAACCCCTACTCCGTTGATGTGCTGAGCGGAATTGAAGCCGCCTGTCGCAGCCACGGTTTTACCCTGCTGATGTGTAACACCAACAATGAGGTGGACCTGGAGCAGCATTACCTGCAACTGCTGAGCAGCTATCAGGTGGAAGGCATTGTGGTGAATGCTGTCGGCATGCGTGAAGACGTGCTGCGCCAGCTGCAACAGTCAATGCTACCGATGGTACTGATTGACCGCAAAATCCCTGATTTCGCCTGTGATGTGGTAGGGCTGAATAACCCGGAAGCGGCGCAACAAGCCACTCAACACCTGCTGGATAACGGTTATGAAGCGCTGCTGTTCCTCAGTGAACCTCTGGGCAGCGTCAACACCCGCCGCGAGCGCCTGGCTGCGTTCTTCAGCAGCGCGCAATCGCAGCCTGCGGTGCAGGCAGAAAACACCGAAGTCGCCCTGCATCAGCCCGCGCTGATGGATGCGGCGCTGCGCGATTTCCGCCAGCGTCATGCCGGAAAACGCTGCGCCATCGTCGCCGCCAACGGTGCCCTGACGTTGCAGGTGGCGCGCGCAATGCAACGTCTTAACCTCAACTGGGGCGAATCAATCGGCCTGCTCGGCTTCGATGAACTGGAGTGGGCTGCGCTGGCTGGCCCTGGCATCACCACCCTGAAACAACCAACCTGGCAGATCGGCTATGCCGCGCTGGAAAAGGTTATCGCGCGTATTGAAGGCGATGATCAACCGATCTCCGAGCAGGTGTTTTCCGGCGAGCTGATCGTGCGTGGTTCCAGCCAGCGGCTGCGTTGATTTATCCTGTCAGATGTCGCCTGCCCGGAGCGCATAAATGCGCTCCCTACAAGAACCCAGTAGGGTCACCATTTATGGTGACCGATTTCCCGCTACGGCTCACTTCGTGAGCAGGATCATACTTCCGCGATCTGTCGCTTTTCTTTGGAACCGGTTCCATCTAACGTTTTTATAACGTTTGGCAAGCTGTTTGCGCCCGGAGAGATGAGATGAAACCAGAAATTATCGTTGTAACAGCCGCTTACGGCACCACCAAAGTAGCAGAACTGGGCGGCCAGGCTGCGCTGCTGCCGCTGATTAAACAGGCAGGGGCGGATGGTGTGGAAATTCGCCGTGAATTATTCGGTGCCGATGAGATAAGCCAGCTGCCCGCGCTGGGTGAGGCTATTGCCCAGCAGGGGCTGAGCGTGTGCTATTCCGCCCCGGAAACACTGTACCTGGCCGATGGCGCACTGAATCCCCATCTGGCGCAACTGCTGCTCGAAGCCGGGCTGCTCGGCGCACAGCGCCTGAAGCTGTCGCTTGGCCGTTATGTCGAGCCGCACTTCGATGCCTTACTTGCGGTACTGAACGCTACCCCGGTCAAACTGGTGGTGGAAAACGATCAGACCGCCGATTGCAAACTGGCCCCGATGCAACGCTTTTTCCATCACGCCTTTGATGCCGCGCTGCCGCTGCAAATGACTTTTGATATGGCGAACTGGCACTGGACCGGCGAAGACGCCATGCAGGCGGCACAGCAGCTGAGCCGCTATGTCGGCTACGTGCATGTCAAAACTGCCGTGCCACACAACAACAGTTTCCGCGCCATCGCGCTGGATGACAGCCCCGAAGACTGGCGCGCCCTGTTGCAGGCGCTGCCCGGCGATGTCCCTCGCGGTATTGAATTCCCGCTGGAAGGCGACGATTTGGTGGCGGTAACGCGCCATTACGTTGACCTGCTGCGCGCCTGCTAAGGAGCTGACGATGTCCCAGACACAACTTGATGTCGTCACCATTGGCGAAGCGATGGCGATGTTTATCGCTGAGCAAACCGGCGATCTGGCCGCTGCCGGGCGTTTTACCAAACGCATCGCCGGTGCCGAACTTAACGTGGCAATTGGTCTGGCGCGCCTGGGATTGCAGGTGGGCTGGGTAAGTCGGGTGGGTGACGACAGCTTTGGTCGCTTTACCCTGCAACAGCTGGCAAAAGAAGCCGTTGATCATCGCTGCGTCACCGTTGATACGCGCTATCGCACCGGTTTTCAGCTCAAATCCCGCGTCGATGATGGCTCCGATCCTGAAGTGGAATATTTCCGTGCCGGGTCCGCCGCCAGCCATTTGTCGCGGGATGACTTCAATGCCAGCTATTTCGGCCATGCACGCCATCTGCATCTGAGCGGCGTGGCGGCAGCAATCTCCGACACCTCACTGGCGCTCTGTAAACACGCCGCCAAAGAGATGCGCGCCCAGGGCAAAACCATCTCCTTTGATCCCAACCTGCGGCCGGTGCTGTGGCGCAGCGAAGAGGAGATGCGTAAACAGCTAAACCTGCTGGCGGAATACGCCGACTGGGTACTGCCGGGCGAGCGCGAAGGATTGATTCTCACCGGCTACCGCCAGCCGGAAGCCATCGCTGATTTCTACCTGGATAAAGGGGTCAGAGCGGTGGTGATCAAAACCGGCAGCGACGGTGCCTGGTTCAAAACTGCCGACGGCGACAAAGGTCTGGTGGCACCGATTCGCGTCGACAAGGTAGTCGATACCGTCGGTGCCGGTGATGGCTTTGCCGTCGGCCTGATCAGCGCCCTGCTGGAGGGCAAAACCCTGCCGCAGGCGATCCTGCGCGGCAACAAAATTGGCTCGCTGGCCATTCAGGTGGCGGGTGATAGCGAAGGGCTGCCGACACGCGCCACCCTTGGCGATTATTAACCCCGTAGCGGCGCGATTTATCGCGCAGAGGATAAACGTATGAAAACGCAGACAATCGCGCCAAAACGCTGGTGGTTTATCATGCCCATCGTGTTTATCACCTACAGTCTGGCGTATCTCGACCGCGCGAACTTTAGCTTCGCCTCGGCCGCAGGCATTAACGACGACCTTGGCATCACCAAAGGCATGTCATCGCTGCTCGGCGCGCTGTTCTTCCTTGGCTACTTCTTTTTCCAGATCCCTGGTGCGGTGTACGCCGAACGCCGCAGCGTGAAAAAGCTGATTTTCTGCTGCCTGGTGCTGTGGGGGCTGTGCGCCTCGCTGACCGGGGTCGTCAGCAATATCCCGATGCTGGCGGCCATCCGCTTTGTCCTCGGCGTGGTGGAAGCGGCGGTGATGCCCGCGATGCTGATTTACATCAGCAACTGGTTCACTAAATCCGAACGTTCGCGCGCCAACACCTTTCTGATCCTTGGTAACCCGGTGACGGTGCTGTGGATGTCGGTAGTGTCGGGCTATCTGATCGATTCCTTCGGCTGGCGTGAAATGTTTATCTTCGAAGGGATTCCGGCGGTGATCTGGGCCATCGCCTGGTGGTTCCTGGTGCAGGACAAACCGGCGCAGGCGAAATGGATGAGCGACAGCGAGAAAGCCGCGTTGCAGGCGCAGTTGCAGAAAGAGCAGGAAGGTATCAAAGCGGTGCGTAATTACGGCGAAGCCTTCCGTAACCGTAATGTTGTCCTGCTTTGCCTGCAATACTTTGCCTGGAGTATTGGCGTGTATGGCTTCGTGCTGTGGCTGCCCTCCATCCTGCGTAACGGTACGCAAATGGGTATGGTGGAAGCGGGCTGGCTGTCGGCGGTGCCTTATCTGGTCGCCACCATTGCGATGATCGTGGTGTCGTGGGCCTCGGATAAGATGCAGAACCGTAAACTGTTTGTCTGGCCGCTGCTGCTGATTGGCGCGCTGGCTTTCCTCGGTTCGTATCTGGCAGGCTCCAGCAATTTCTGGCTGTCATATGCGCTGCTGGTGATTGCCGGTGGTGCGATGTACGCCCCGTACGGTCCGTTCTTCGCCATCATTCCGGAAATGCTGCCGCGCAATGTGGCAGGGGGCGCGATGGCGCTGATTAATAGCATGGGCGCACTCGGTTCCTTCGTCGGCTCATGGATTGTAGGCTATCTTAATGGCGCAACCGGTAGCCCGTCGGCCTCTTACATTTTTATGGGGGCAGCCCTGCTGGCGTCAGTCTGGCTGACGCTGGTCGTCAAACCCGCTGAAAACAAAACGCCGCCGCTGCACGGGGCAAAACACGCCTGAAAGCGTAAGCTGAAATGACTTTTCCGGGCGACGCTGGTCGCCCGTCACTCGTTCTACAGGGAGCAAAAGATGAAACCTGCTGTGATTCTTTACAAGAGCCTGCCGGAAGACCTGCGTGCCAAACTGGACGCGCATTTCACCGTGACCGAAGTCAGCGATATTTCGCCAGAAAGCGTCAAACAGCACGCGGCACAGTTTCAACAGGCGCAGGGGCTGCTGGGTTCCGGGGGTAAGGTAAACAGCGATTTACTGGCGCAGATGCCCGCGTTGCGCGCCTGTTCCACCGTGTCGGTGGGTTATGACAATTTCGATGTCGCGGCCCTCAGCAAGCAGGGCGTGGTGCTGATGCACACGCCGACCGTGCTGACCGAAACCGTCGCCGACACCATGATGGCGCTGGTACTGAGCAGCGCCCGCCGCGTCACCGAACTGGATGCATGGGTGAAAGCCGGTGGCTGGCAAAGCAGCATCGGCCCGGAAAAATACGGCGTGGATGTCCATCATAAAACCCTCGGCATCCTCGGCATGGGCCGCATCGGTCTGGCGCTGGCACAGCGCGCGCATTTCGGTTTCGGTATGAAGATTCTGTACAACGCACGTCGTCAGCATAGCGAAGCGGAAACCCGTTTTGGCGCACGCGCCTGCGATCTGGAAACGCTGCTGAAGGAGAGCGATTTTGTCTGCATCAGCCTGCCGCTGACCGAGCAGACGCATCATATGATTGGTACTGCACAGCTGAAAATGATGAAGCCGAGCGCCATTCTGATCAACGCCGGACGCGGCCCGGTGGTCGATGAGCAGGCGCTGATCGCGGCCTTGCAGGACGGCACCATTCACGCTGCGGGTCTGGACGTGTTCGAGCAGGAGCCCGTCCCTGCCGATTCCGCCCTGCTGAAGCTGCCGAATGTGGTGACGCTGCCGCATATCGGTTCCGCCACCCATGAAACCCGCTACGGCATGATGAGTGATGCGGTGGATAACCTGATCGCCGCGCTGACCGGCAAAATCGAGAAGAATTGTGTCAATCCTGAGGTAGTGAAATAAGGCTTTGCACCTTTTCCCCGCCTGACCATTGCGCCTGCCTGTTGCGGGCGCTATGGTTGTGCCCAATCAGTCATCACAAAGTTTTAACCTGCTATGTCTTTTTCACAGTTCGGCGACAAATTTACGCAACATTCCGGTATCTCACGTCTGATGGAAGATATGGGTGAAGGGTTGCGTACCCCCGGCACCATCATGCTTGGCGGCGGCAATCCGGCGCAAATCCCGGCCATCAACGACTATTTCCACCAGCTTTTGCAGCAGATGCATCAGGAAGGCAAGCTGAGTGAAGCGTTGTGCAACTACGACGGCCCGCGCGGCAAAGCGCTATTGCTTGATGCGCTGGCAGCCATGCTGCGCGAGGAGTTCGGCTGGCCATTAACGGCGCAGAACATCGCGCTCACCAACGGCAGCCAGAGCGCGTTTTTCTATCTGTTTAACCTGTTCGCCGGACACCGCGCCGACGGCAGCAAAAAACGCGTACTGTTCCCGCTGGCCCCGGAATACCTCGGCTACGCCGATGCCGGACTGGAAGAGGGTTTGTTTGTCTCCGCGAAACCCAACATCGAACTGCTGCCGGAAGGCCAGTTTAAATACCACGTCGATTTTGACCATTTGCCGCTGAATGACGAGGTTGGCCTGATCTGCGTATCACGCCCGACCAATCCGACCGGTAACGTGATCACCGATGATGAACTGTTGCAGCTGGATGCCCTGGCACAGCAGCATCAGGTGCCGCTGCTGATTGATAACGCCTATGGTGTGCCCTTCCCCGGCATTATCTTTAGCGAAGCGCGCCCGTTGTGGAATCCCAACATTATCCTGTGCATGAGCCTGTCAAAACTCGGCCTGCCTGGTGCGCGTTGCGGCATTATCGTTGCCGATGAAAAGACCATCAGCGCCATTGGCAACATGAACGGCATTATCAGCCTTGCACCGGGCAGCATCGGCCCGGCGATCGCCAACGAGATGATTGCGCGCGGGGATTTATTGCGTCTGTCGGAAGAGGTGATCAAGCCGTTTTATCAGCACAAGGTGAGCGAGACGATCGCCATCATTCGCCGCTATTTACCGGAAGATCGCTGCCTGATTCATAAACCGGAAGGGGCGATTTTCCTCTGGTTGTGGTTCCGCGATTTGCCGATCTCCACCGAAGCGCTGTATCAACGTCTGAAAGCGCGCGGCGTGCTGATGGTGCCCGGCCACTTCTTCTTCCCCGGTCTGGAACAGGAATGGCCGCATACCCATCAATGCATGCGCATGAACTATGTGCCGGACGCAGAGAACATTGAACGCGCGGTGCAGATCCTGGCGGAAGAACTCGAAGACGCCTGGCGCGCTTAATCCTGCTTTGCTTCTACCAGTGACAGCTGGCACCACTGTGCCAGCTGGCGAATCGCCTGCTCCACTTCCGCATTCCAGCCAAACCCGGCGTTGAGCCGGAAGCAGTGATCGTAGCGGTGATCGGTCGCGAAGATATGCCCCGGCGCAATGCCAATCCCGGCGTTGCGTGCCTTGAGAAATAACGCACGCACATTCAGCGCCTGCACCGGCATCTCAACCCAGAGCACATAACCCCCTTCCGGATCGGACACCCGCGTGCCCACCGGAAAATAGCGCAGCACCGCCTGGCGCATCTGGCGGATCTGATTCGCCAGTTCACGACGCAGCTTACGCAGATGGGCATCGTAACCGCCATTACGCAGCAGCTCGGCAATCGCCGCCTGCGACAGCACCGAGGTACCCATGGTTGAGGTGTACTTTAGCGAGGCGATTTTGCGCATGTAGTTGACGCTGTGCACCCAGCCAATGCGAATGCCGGGTGCCACGGTTTTCGAGAAGCCGCTGCACAAAATAACGTTCGGGCTGAAGGCGCGCATCGGGAACGGCCGACGTTCGCCAAAGGCGGTATCACCGAAGATATCATCCTCAATAATCACCACATCGTTTTCATCCGCCTGACGCGCAATATAGGCCTTCTGCTCGTTGGGAATACTTTTGCCCAGCGGGTTGTTGATGTTGTTAATACTGAGGTACGCCTGCACCGCCTGGCGCTGGAACAGCGACGTCAGTTTTTCCACGTTGACGTACCCTTCCGCCCCCGCTTCCACTTCAATCACCCGCAGGTTGAGGTTGTGCAACATTTGCAGCAGCACGAAATAGCACGGCGATTCCACCGCCACGATATCACCGGGGCGCGTGGTGGCACGCAGCGACAGCGAGATCGCCTCGATGCAGCCATTGGTGATCAGGATGTCATCGGCGTTGATGTTGCAGCCATAATCCACCGCGCGGCGGGCGATCTCCGCTTTGAGCGGCGCATAGCCGGTGCCCTTGACCGTATTGCCCAGCAACGCCGGTTTGCTGTAGCCCATCTGACGCATCAGCAGGCCAATTTTCTTTACCGGATACAGCGAGATATCGCCGTTTGCCAGGTCCAGTCGTACCCGACAATCCGAGCCGACCATCGCCAGATGCAGCTCAGTCTGTTCATCCAGCGGTGCGATTTCACGCGGCTGCTCGTGCGCAACCATCGGCAATTTTTTGTCCGCTTTGCGCGGTGCCACAAAAAAACCGGACTTAGGACGCGCGACCGCATAGTGCTCATCCTCAAGGGTGCGTAATGTTTTCAACGCGGTGGTCATGCTGACATGGTACTGCGTCGCCAGGGTGCGAACCGAAGGCAAGCGGCTGTCTGGCGGCAGCGATCCGCTGTGAATCGCCTGTTTGATCTGTTCTGCTATCTGACGGTAACGACTACTCTGACTCTCCTGTTCTTCCGTCTCACCCGCCATCTGTTCCACCCCATATCGTGCTGATCTGTGCGTATCCATCAGATTACATTCAAAGTAGTTTAGGCTGCATCTGTTAAATAACGATGCGTATCAGTGGCTGATCAACCGCCACGACTGAGAAATTCATTCCGTAGCACCTTCGTGGCCTGTTAGCCGCAATGTTGTCGAACTCAAGGCGACTGCGATTTTATTAGCCAAAGGAAAAAGTGAAAAATGAATAATCTGTCCACCATGATGAGAGAAATTGAAGGATACCTGTCCAGCGCCATTCTCGAATCAGCCCAGGCCTGTTCCCGCCGTTTGCTCGCCGCTCTACCTGATACGCATCATCCCGAAAACAACCGTGTGCTGCTCGCCTATGGCGGTGGCAAAGACAGCAGCTACATGGTGGCGTATGTGCGCTACATCCAGGGGCTGATCTGGCAACAGCGTGGCAGCACCTTCCAGCTGCGCATCAGTACCAACCGCCATGCGGCGATGAACGACAGCGTGATGGAGAACATCGATCGCGTCTATCGCGCGCTGCATATCCACAACGATGACTTTACCGAATGTCTGGTGACCGACGGATTACAGATTCGTCCTTTTGCCCGGCATTTGCCGATGCCGGAAGCGGTGCGCCAGCAAAATCGCCACGATGTGCTGATGAATGGCCACCGTTTCCGCGCCGATGCGCGTTCCACCTTTTGCAACGCCTGCAACCTCAGCATGGTGAACTCCTTTGGCCTTGCTGCGCACTACGATGGCGGGGTGGATATGATCATCACCGGCGATTCCCCGCAGGAGCAGACAGCCTACCTCGCGTGGGCGCGCCATCTGTCACGGCTGTTTAATGCGCCAGTGGCGGATAAATCACGCGGCTTTAGCGGCTTTCTGCAAACCCTCGATGGCGTCGCCGAACGTTATTTTGCCGATGTCTACGGTGCCGATCAGGTCACTCCTGCGCATCGCATCACCTGGCAGCTGGCCCGCGACCCGCTGTTCTTCAATATCTATCAGGACACCGCCTATGAAGCCGGTGCGCACTGGGCGTTGCTGACGGAGTTTATGCATTTCCGCTTCGACGAGTTGATGTTCAGCTTTTCCGAATCGGACTGCGGCAATCCGACGTTAATGGCACATCTTCGCGGTCTGCGCGCGGAAACGCTGTTGCAACGGAGCTACGCCGAAGGCATTCGCGAATATGTGCGCTTTGCGCTGGGGTTGATGCAGCAAAAGGATTTCCCGCCTCAGCTGATACAGGAGATGGCGGCGCGCTACCAGGATGATGACGCGATCGCGCGGGCGCGTCAGCGCGCGGCACAGTTTGCTGAACAGGCATTTGGCCTCAACGAAACCCAGCTGGTGTGCATGATTTATTCGCCATTTATCGCCAGCGGCAGGCAGCTGGCGGCCTGGTTACATCAGCTGCCGCACCCACCGCAGGAGCAGGCCGTGCGCGCGCTGCTGGCGGGGGAGAGCAACGAAATCCAGCTGGCACAACAGCTGGAACAACTGTCCGGCCTGACCATCACCCAAATGCGCCATTGCTGGCGCAGCGCACAAGTCAGCTCACTGCTGGATAACCAGCAGCACGATGCCCTGTCGCGCGTGTTGCGCTTCGATCCACACAAAGCGGTGATTCAGGTAAACAATGGTGTCCTGCAGGACATCGTCACAGAAGTGATTTCCGGGCGCTGACCCGGTAAGGCTAAGCGATGAGAAAGATATTCCTGCAGATTGGCGCAACCCGCGACGGGCAAAACCCGTACTGCTCCGTGGCGAAACGCGAAGGCTATTTTACTGTGCTGGCGGAGATGGGCGACTTTGTCGATTACCAGTCGCTGAGCTTTAGGCTGCCGTTCGATCTGATTGTGCGGCTTGATCGGCCAGAAAACCCCTGGGATGTGTTGCAGGCGTGCCTGCGTGCCGGGTTGCTGGAACATCCCCAGGTGGTACTGGCGGGGTTTGAAGCCTATAACGTCTCCGCCGGACGGCTACGCGAGATGCTGGCAGGTCCGGATGCCGGCCCTGGTTTTATTCCGCCGGATAAATATGCCCAGCGCATGGCGTTGCGCAAAGCCTGGCCACGTTTCCCACAGCCGGAATTCCGCTTCTTTGCTTCACCACTCAGTATCCGCGATGCGCGTGAAGCGTTGCTTTATCCGTGCGTGATCAAGCCGGTTGATGGCGGCGGCGGCCTCGGGATTTGGCTGGTGGAGCAGGCCTGCCAGCTCGACACCGTGATCAATAAATTAGTCGATACCATGAATTATGGCGGACGCGGCTTTTCCGGCTTTATCGTCGAAAGCTGGCTATGCGGTGATGAGTATTCGCTCCAGGGCGTGGTGGATAACGGTCACGCGGTGGCGCTGACCTGCTGCCAGAAGGTGATCGAGCATCACAGCGATCAGGATGGCAGCATCAGTTTTTATGAATCCGGGCATGTGGCGATGGCCGCACACCAGTTGCCAGCCTCCTTCACCAGCCTGATGAGTTTCTGCTGCGAAACCTTTGGCTATCGTCAGGGGGCCTTTCATATCGATTTCATTATGGTCAACGGCGAGCCGCATTTTCTCGAAATGGGTTTCCGCCTGTCAGGGATGGGCGTGGTGAATCTGGTCGAGGAAGTGACAGGTATCAACTGGGCTGAGGTAGCCTTTCACATCGAAGCGGGACGCGGCATGCCCGAGCTGCATTTTTGCCAACCCGCTCAGGTGGTGGGACGCTTACGTTTGCGCCAGTCGCTGCAATATCGCCAGGCGGAGCAGTGGATCGCCCAACAACAGCGCGGCCAGCTATTGCCGCCGCTCAATCTGCCTGCGCTTGAGGTCTCGCCGCGATCCTCTCTGTACGCCGATTTAACCCGTCATGCGGGCATCCTCGCCACCTTTTGTCTGCCGGGCAACAGCCGCGACGACGTGCTGGCGACCTTCCATCAGATTCTCGATGTTACGTCCTTTGCCACCCGGGGGGATTTACTATGTGCAGAATGATTCTGGCACACGGTCAGTTTGATGCCGCAGCGGTACTGGAGGCGGCGCGCGCCATGAGCTGTGGAGAAACCGCCACCCATGATGGCCCAATCAAACAACATCCGAACGGCTGGGGCTTACTGTGGCGTGAACAGGGCCATATTCGTACGCTGCACGGCACCGGCACCTTTGCCGACGCGCTGCCGGGTATCGATGTGGATCGTCTGCGCGGCCGTTTTCTCGCTGTGCATGTCCGTCATGCCACGCTGAGTAAAAATCAGGGCATCGAATTTTCGCATCCGCTGTGGCGTACCAGCGGCCAGACGCAATGGTACATGATGCACAACGGCTTTCTGCCGACGGTGCACCAGCAGCTCGGTATGGCGGAGTCGCGCTTTGATTCGGCGGAATACCTTGAATACATCGTTGATCGGGCGACGCCTGCCGATTTCACCCGTCGTTATCTGCGCGACAAGATGGCGCAGGTAGCGCCAGGCGGCAGCGCGGCCAACGCCATTTTTGTCACCCGCGAGAAAGCCTGGGCGTGGCAATGGCATCCCGATGACACCCCCTACCCGGATTATTTCACCCTGCACCACTGTCAGCATAACAACAGCACGTTTATCTCTTCTGAACCCATTGCAGCACTGGGCGCGGCGTCCACGTGGCGTCGTATGAGTAACCATGAACTTCATGAAATTCCTTTGTCGGAGTGAACAAGCATGGCCATTTTCAATCAGATACGCGTTATTAGCCCCAAAATGTTTGTGGAAAGTACCTGGCTGGATGACATTGTTACTGCGCGCGTGCCGCTACTGGTACTGCGTAATTTTCTGACCCCGGAAGTGCGTGAAGCGGCGGTGGATGACCTGCAACTTTGCCGCGAGAAGGTGCGGGTCTCGCACTATCCCAACGGTGCACTGACCACCCTTGGCCCCTATCTGGCGAAACATACCGCTGCGCCGGAAAACTACTTCACCGAACTGCGTGATATTCAGCCCGCGTTACCGCCGTCGCTGCATTGCCTGCGTGACCAGGTCTACAACTGGGTGAAACACGCTTTGCGGCTGGAAAGCCTGCAAACCGCCACCGATCCACAACACGGCGATTACGCAGGTTCGATTGTGCGGTTCCATGCCAATGGCGTCGCCAACCCGCTGCATAACGACAACATCGTGCGCGATGCGGCGGGTAGCGGCCTGACCGTGACTGAAATTTTGCATCAGCTGAGTTGTGTGGTGTGCCTCCAGGAATGCAGTGCCGGGGGTGAATTACGCATCTTTAATAAGCAATGGCAGCCAGTGGATGAGCGCTTTAAAACGCCCGGCGAACTTGGCTACCAGAGTGGCGTGATTGAGCACTGCGAAACCTGCGAGTTTTCACCGCGCAGTGGCGATATCTATCTGTTTAATCCTGCTTTTTATCATGAAATTGATCGGGTGGAAGGCGATACGCGCATCACCATGGGCTTCTTCTTTGGTCTCACCGACAAAAAGATGAAGCACGCGATTGCCTGGAGTTGACCCGAGGCCCGTCATACGAGGAGAGAAGATGACAACCTTTGAGAAAGTGATCACCCAACTGGAGCAGCATCAGGCGGATTATCGTGTGATTGAGCATGAGGCCATCGGTCAGACCGATGTCATCAGCGCCATCCGCGGTAACGAGCTGAATCAGGCAGCAAAGGCGATGGTGCTGGAAGTGACCATGCCGGAGGGCGCGGAGGCCCGTTACCTGCTGGCGATTGTGCCGGGTGATTGCAAAATTAACTTCAAAAGCGCCGCCCGTGCCATCGGCGGCAAGAAATCGAGCTTTGCCGCCCCTGAAAAAGCCCAGGAGCTGACGCAATGCGTGATGGGCGCGGTGCCGCCCTTTAGTTTTGATGACCGACTGGCGCTGCGCGTTGATGCGCGCCTGCGTGATGTCGGCACTTTGTGGTTTAACGCCGGGTTGCTGGAACGCTCAGTGGCACTGGATGTGAATGACTATTTTCGTGTTATCGGTGATGACTGCTGCGCAGAGATCGCCACCCCCGTGACGGCGACCGCCTGATCGCGGCAGAAGGAATGTTTATGTCAGTCAAAGATCTCTTATTAGCCCTGTGTGTGGTACTCGCCTGGGGCGTCAATTTTGTGGTGATTAAACTGGGGCTGCATGGCATGCCCCCCTTTTTGCTGGCGGGACTGCGTTTTACTCTGGTGGCATTCCCGGCGATCTTTTTCGTTAAACGCCCGGCCATTCCGCTGCGCTGGTTGGTGGTGTATGGCATGACCATCAGTTTTGGTCAGTTTGCCTTTCTGTTCCTCGCCATCAAGCTGGGTATGCCCGCCGGACTGGCATCGCTGGTGGTGCAGGCGCAGGCCTTTTTCACCCTGATACTCGGCGCATTGCTGCTGGCGGAGAAACTGCGCTGGAACCATATCGTCGGCATTCTGGTAGCAACCCTTGGCATGTTTACCCTGGCGACGGCGGGGATGGAGGGACAGACCACCGCAGGCATTACGCTCACCACCATGATGCTGACGCTGGCGGCGGCGTTATCGTGGGGATTGGGCAATATCACCAACAAGATTATTTTGCGTAACCGCAAAGTGCCGGTGATGTCGCTGGTGGTGTGGAGTGCGCTGGTACCTATGGTGCCGTTCTTTGCCTGTTCATGGTGGTTTGAAGGGCAAGAGACGATTGTCAGCAGCCTGATGAATATCTCGCTGCAAACCGTGCTGGCGCTGATCTATCTCGCCTTTGTCGCCACCATTATCGGCTACGCCATCTGGGGCAATCTGCTGAGCCGCTACGAAACCTGGCGCGTGGCACCGCTGTCGCTGCTGGTGCCGGTGGTGGGGATTCTCAGTGCCGCACTGATTCTGGGTGAAACGCTGTCGGCACAGCAGATGCTCGGGGCATCGGTGATTATTTTTGGTCTGCTGATCAATGTGTTCGGCGGCATGGTGAGCCAGCGATTTCTGGTGAGGACCTGACGCACCGCAGGGGTGTCGGGGGCATGTTACCCCGCCACTCCTCATCCCCATTGTCATCTTTCCTTTCTCTCTCAGCAAATCACTGCATCGTACCGAAAAATTAAATAACCTTTAAAAACAGACAATTAAACACAAAGGTACAAATTGTACTTTAATGTGGTCACTTTTGGTGCCATTATAATGAAAACTGACGAGGTGTGACCGTGAAAATATCATGTCATCTGCAAAAGAGAATGTCGGAAAGAAATATATCTCTCGGAGTGATTAATTTAGTGATGTCACTTGGATCCTTTAGCGATAACAGCGAGAGATTGATATTAGATGAAAAGACACTGGCGTTAGCCATTCAATGCACCGATTCGCTGAAAAAACAGTTGGTGTCTTTACAGCAAAAAAAAGGGGCAAGCGTCGCATTAACCGACGACCTGCTTATGACTTCCTTTTTTCATTATGGTAAAAAAAATGCTAAAAATAAACAAAGACAAAATATTAAGCAATTCAGCTGACAGCACCATTGTATTGCCAGTGCCACCACAAAAAATGAATCTTAAAATACATCGGGCAGACCTGAAATTTATCGATGAATTGGCACTTAAAATTGATACAACCCGATCAGCCATTCTCAATAACATCATCAGAAAAATTTTAATTGAAAAGCTGAAGACGGAAGTCACCGAATTTGATAGCCAGGTGTTGTTAGCTGTTGAGGCTGATAAGTTATCTTCACAAAATATTATTGATGGCTGTAATGACCTGGAAGAAAGCTGGGTTTTTGAAGTAGCCAGGGCGGAGATCAAGAATGAGATTTTCTATAAATACAATAATTTTAAATTATCAGAACAGGATCAATATACTGACTTGCTCAGCAAAGAAGAGATAGAATTAGAAAAACATTCTGATGAACATAACTTTTGCAAGCAACTTATCGAGCAGAAACTGGTAAATAAAAATGATTAAAAATCAAATCGAAAAAATGAAGAACAACGCAATTAAAGATTCTCGCGATCTTTACGAAACCGTATCCATTAAGATACCCGCGAAAAGCTATGCCATGCTGGAGTTATTAAGTCGGCTGAGTGCCGAACCTAAAACCTCATTACTGACCAAAGATATCTCTGATACCCTATACCGGATTGTCGCTACGGAGAGTGAGGAAACTGATTTAATTGAGGAGATTATCAATAAGATCGATCCTCAATACTATCAGGAATCCTTTGTTGAGCAGTTGATTAATAATAACATCATTCATTCCACTCCAGAGAAGTAATTATCCACAGGGAATTAAAATGCCTCTTGTATATATCACAAAATATTCTTTAATTAAGATTGGTGGCATCCTTGATATACCTTATGAAAAATCTCTCACCGCCAGTAACGCCATTCAAACCATAATAGCGTCACATACGAAAGAAAAAATATTCAGCGCACCTGAACTCAGGGTCATGACGATGACACTTGCGGTGAATGAAATTCTTAACACAGAAACAGCTGGCAATATAAAAATAATGAACCAGCGAAAGTCTGATATTTATTCACGCAAGCAACGAGTGATCTTCTATCAGGACAGGCTTACTTATCATTATAATAAAGATTGTCCAAATTTGTTGTCTGATTATAATAATTTCACCATCCCTGCTGAAATCCCTGAGCATCGGATAGAAGAATATCGGAAATATTTCATTAATAATATCGATGTTTTTAACCGCAATGAAGAAGCTTACTATGCCCAGGCAAATGCTTTCTTCCGGGTTCATATGAGCCCGATAAAAAAAAGCCACTACGCCAACAGTGGTAAGGATTCGGTTTCAAGCAATAATCTGCTGCAATCTTCAGCAGATGAAGAGGACGGAAAATATATTGAAGAAGCATTGTCTTTTTTTCAAACCTACAAAAAGACGATAAATAAATATGGCTATGCTTCCCATCTCAAAGAAAAATTGCTCCAGGAAAATAAAATGTCTATGGAGGATTATAACATCATCACCGCATGGCACATTCTCAAGACGAATACAAAAAGCGAAATCATCAGCAAAATAATCAAGATAAATCAGCACAGCGAACAATTATTTTCTGAGGAAGTGATGATAGCACTGGGATTTCATGGCTGTGCGACATGCAAGGCGCTTAATAAATAATCCGCAGGTTTATACGAAAAAGCCGCATTTCTGCGGCTTTTGCTTTATTTATTTCAAAATCTCAATCCGACGCGGTTTCGCCTCTTCAGGGACGATGCGTTCCAGATCGATGCTTAACAGGCCATTTTCGAGCCGCGCATCGCGCACCACGATATGGTCTGCCAGCTGGAATTTACGCTCAAAGTTACGCTCGGCGATGCCCTGGTACAGGTATTTACGTTCCTGTTGCTCCTCGGGATGCGCGCCGCGCACAACCAGCATGTTGTCGTGTGACGTGATATCTAACTCGCTTTGGGCAAAGCCCGCAACGGCAATGGTGATACGGTAGTGGTTTTCGTCTACCAGCTCGACGTTATACGGAGGATAGCCACCATTGGCCTGGTTCTGATTGGATTCCAGCAGGTTAAACAGACGATCGAAACCAATAGCAGAACGATAAAGCGGAGAGAGATCAAAATTACGCATATTAGGACTCCTGATATTCAGCAAGTTTTGGCAACCTTCCACTATGGACAGGTTGTGCGGCCCGTTGCTCTCCCTGTCGGCAAAAGCAGCGTGACCTTATCCTAAAAGTGGGTGCGGTTTTGTCGCTTTCAAGTTTTCATCAGGATTTTCTTGCAGCAATTCTGATGAAATAGCATACACTCAGGAAATTATTCACCTGATATCAGGACATCACCCCAGAGTGATGCAGCACAGGTGACACACTCCAGCCAGGGCCATGCCATGACTGAAGGGATGAAGACGATGAATCTAATGAAACGCTTTTCGCTGCCAGGCCTGTTGGTCTGCTGTGCATGTACCACCTCCGGTTGTTCCAGCGTCATGTCTCATACTGGCGCCAGTCAGGGTTACTACCCCGGCACCCGCGCCAGCGCGGAGATGCTGACTGATGATCAAACCAGCTGGGCGATGAAACCGCTGGTCGCGATTGATCTGCCATTCTCAGCCGTGATGGATACCATCCTGCTACCGTGGGATTACTTCCGCCACGATGATGACAAATCGATCGACTCACCGCGTGAGCGCGTGCGGCAAAGCGAGAAGCTGGCCGGTACGCAGGCCAGCCTGTCAGGCGCAGCCGTTATGCCTGTGGAAGCGCACTGACGCCAAACAGCTGTCGCCAGCCGTTAACTTCGCGCATATACGCAATCTGCTGCCCATCCGGCGACCAAACCACCGCGTCACCGGAGGGTGGCAGTTCACTGCGCGGCGTCAGGCGTGTGCATTTCCCGCTCGTCAGCTCGCAGCGCATCACGCTGTTGTCGCAAACGAAGGCGATCGCCTCGCCAGAGGGATGCCAGCTAAAGGCGGACTGAATGCTGCTCTCCAGCTGCGTCACCTGCCGTGGCGTTCCACCGTTGGGGGAGACCGTCCACAGTTGCACCACGCCGTTATCATCCGCCAGCAAAAAAGCAATGGCGCTGCCGTCCGGCGCAGCGCGCAACCAGTGACGCGGCTGTAAAGCCAGTCCTGTGCTATGGGTCACCCGGCGCTGCTGCACCCCGGCCGGTGGCGCAGGCAGTTTATCCGTTGTTCCCTGCAGCGGCACCGTTCCTGGCCTGGCGTAATCTGCCAGCGCAGCTGGCAAATCCACCACAAACACTTCCGGCACTTTTGCGCCATCAGCCCCGCGCGTATCACCAATAAACGCAATGGCCCAGCGCTGCCAGCTGCCGTCTGGCTTTTGATAGCCACGATCGCCAATCCAACACTCCTCATACGCCCGGTCGATTTGGTCACTACCCGGCTGCGGATCGCGCTGCGTCTGGCTGACCAGCACACAATAATGGCTGCCTTCGTATTCACGCGGATGGTGCTTTGGCGGACATACCGGATGCAGCGGCACGGCAATACCGACGTTGCGCAGGTCATCGCCCACATCCTTTTCGTGCATCACATGGTCGTTATAAGTGAAACTGAGACGTGAACCATCCGGGCTGAAGACATGGACATGGGACCCGCCGCGCAACGCACCTGGCGTGTAGGGTGCAGTGATATCACAGGCATCGAGGTTTTCCGCGATACCTCGCTGCACAATCACGCCACGACGATGGTGGAAATCGTAATGCCAGTGCGCATCGGGACGTTCCGGGCCGTGGATGCAAACGTAACGTGGCGGCAGATCCGGGCTGACGGTGACCACACCAACATAGGCGCCGTCGCGTGCCTGATACAGCACCTCCACCGCGCCGCTCTGCACATTCACGCGCTCAATGGTCAGGCTGGTAAAGGAGGCACCGGAGGGCCGGACATCAAACGCCAGCCATTGGCTGTCGGCAGTCCAGACATTGATATTGGTGAGCTGGTGATGACGTTCTGCAAAGGTGAGTTGTTTTTCTGACATGGGGCAACCTTACATCCAACAGTTGCCAGACAAACTACGCGATTCTGCCCTGCCGGGCCAGTGCTCCGGCAGGGCGTAACGCCATCAACCGACGCGCTTCACATCACCGACCAGCAGGATGTAAGAAAGCGCACCAAGCAGCGCCACCACTGAGATATAAATCAGCGCCGGGGAGAAACCGTAATCCTGCGCCAGATAGCCCACCACCAGCGGTACGCTGATCCCTCCCAGACCACCGATAAAGTTAAACATACCGCCAGTCAGGCCAATTAACCGCACCGGGGCCAGCGACGAAACCAATGACCAGGTAATTGACGCGAAGCCGTTACCGAAGAACGCCAGCGCCATGAGCGTCATAATCCACAGCGGATCGTTGGTGTAATTGGCTCCCATAATGCAGGTGGAGATCAGCAGGCCGCAGATGATCGGCGTTTTACGTGCGAAGCCGAGTGAACGGCCACTGCGCACCAGACGGTCCGCCACGATGCCAGAAAGAATCACCCCGACAAAAGCGGCGAGGAAAGGGACGGTGGTCATAAAGCCCGCCGTCAGCGCGCCAATGTGTTTTTCCTGCGTCAGATAGTTCGGGAACCACGTCAGGAAGAACCACAGGGTTGAAGTCACGGCAAACTGGCCGAGATAGACGCCGCACAGCTTACGATGAAACACCAGCTTCCAGTCGGCAGCGGTTACCCGGCTACGGGTTTTCTTCTCAGCGGGCGCATCCCCTTCCACCATCGCGCCGCCTTCACGAATATAATCCAGCTCAGCCTGATTGATGCCTTTGCTCTGCTTTGGTGCCTGATACACCTTAATCCACACCAGCGACCAGACCAGGCCAATCGCCCCGGTGAGGATAAACACCCAATGCCAGCTCAGCAGCTCCTGAATCCAGATCAGCAGCGGCGTCAGGAATGCCAGGCCAACAAACTGGCCGGAAGTGTAGAAACCCACGGCAGAGGCGCGCTCATGCTCCGGGAACCAGCTGGTCACCAGGCGATTATTGGTTGGAAATGCCGGTGCTTCGAATACGCCGGTAATGGCGCGCAGGCCAATCAATGACAATAACCCGCTGGCAAAACCCTGGCACAAAGTGGCGACCGACCAGCCGCAGATGGCAATAAAATAGGTTAAGCGCGAGCCGACACGATCGAGAAACCAGCCACCGGGAATCTGGCACAGCGTATATAACCAGGCGAAGGCGGAAAATACATAACCCATTTCCGCTTTGGTGATGCCAAATTCCTGCTGAATATGGGCAGAGGCGACAGCTAAATTCGCGCGATCGACATAACAAATTACCACCGTAATAAATATCATCAATAGCGTGATATAACGGCGACGCGTCGGACGGGCTTGAACGGCAGAGAGATCCATGGTGTTTCTCCGGATACGTAGGGTATCAATATCGGTAATAACCGCCGATGGCGGCAAATAAGGCACGCAGCAATCCAGCACAGCGAATATCGCTGCGCACCGGTGGTGGCGATAAATAAAGCGTGCACGAGGCCCTGCGCCTTATTTACCGGCACATCGTTATCAGAGATTTAATAAATTCAGAGGGTGATCAAATTACCATTCAGCGACAGTACCGTCCGGGAAGCGCCATAACGGATTACGCCAGTCCGGCGCATTTTTACTGCGCTCAATCACCAGTTCTTCATTAATTTCCACGCCAAGGCCTGGTTTATTTAATGGATAGAAATGACCGTCATCCATTTTAAAATCGTCTTTATTGATGACATAATCGAGCAGCTCGGCACCCTGATTATAATGAATGCCCATGCTCTGCTCCTGGAACACCGCATTGCGTGAGACGAAATCAATATGCAGACAAGCCGCCAGCGCAATCGGTCCAAGCGGACAGTGCGGAGCCAGCGCCACATCGTAGGATTCCGCCATCGCCGCGATTTTGTAGCATTCGGTGATACCACCGGCATGGGACAGGTCCGGCTGCAGAATCGCCAGCCCACCAGCATCCAGCACGCGTTTGAATTCGAAGCGCGAGAACATCCGCTCACCCGCCGCAATCGGCAGATGGGTTTGCGCCGCCAGACGCGGATAATATTCCGCCTGCTCGGCCAGTACCGGTTCCTCAATAAACAACGGGCGGTAAGGTTCCAGCTCTTTAATTAACACTTTCGCCATCGGTGCGCTGACGCGACCGTGGAAATCGAGGCCAAACTCGATGTCCTTGCCAAAGGCTTCACGAATCTGCGCCACGGTATTCACCGCTGCATCAATTTTGCGTGAATTATCGATAATCCCCATCTCTTCACAGCCGTTCAGCTTGAAGGTGTCGAAGCCGATGGTGCGCAGTTTTTTGATGCCATCGATCACTTCCGCCGGGCGATCGCCCCCGACCCAGCTATAGGCTTTGATGCTGTCACGCACCAGGCCACCCAGCAGCTGGTACACCGGCACGCCAAGCGCTTTGCCTTTGATGTCCCACAACGCCTGATCGATACCGGCGATGGCGCTCATCAGAATCGGACCGCCGCGATAAAAACCGCCACGGTACATCACCTGCCACAAATCGTTGATGCGTGCCGGGTCCTGACCCACCAGATACTCCGACAGCTCATGCACCGCCGCCTCGACACTGCGCGCGCGGCCTTCAATCACCGGCTCGCCCCAGCCGACGATGCCTTCATCGGTTTCGATTTTCAGGAACATCCAGCGCGGAGGCAGGCGGTAAGTCGTCAGTTTGGTAATTTTCATCGTACAGCGTCCTTATAAGCAGCAATAAATGCGCGGGCCTTCTCCACGGTACGCGTCAGCGGCTGACCGGCGCGATAGAGATCGCTGCCTAAGCCCGCACCGATACAGCCCGCGGCAAGGAATTCATGCAGGTTTTCTGGCGTCACGCCACCGACGGCAAACACCGGCACTTCCGGCGGCAACACCGCCTTCAGGGCTTTGATGTAACCGGGGCCAAACGCCGATGATGGGAAAATTTTCAGCGCCTGTGCGCCAGCCTGCAGGGCGGTAAAGGCTTCGGTGGCGGTCGCGCATCCGGCAGCCACCGTCATGCCGCAGGCCACTGCCTGGCGAATCACCGCCGCGTCGGTATTCGGGGTCACCACCAGCTTGCTGTTGAGCGTTGCCAGCTGATCCACCTGCGCGGGCGTCAGCACCGTACCGGCACCGATCAGTGCTTTATCGCCAAAGGTGTTCACCATCGCGCCAATGCTGCTGGCCCAATCCGGTGAATTAAGTGGGATTTCGATGGCATCAAAACCCGCCTCAATTAATGCGCCAACGTGTGCCTCGGCTTCTTCTGGCCTGATGCCACGCAGAATGGCGATCAGCGGTAACTTAGTTTGCCAGTTCATGGGCAATGCTCCTTATTCCGTGCTGGAAGGCACGATCGCCTTCCAGCGTGACTGAATCATGTCCGATAAAATGCAGCGCCTGCTGGTAACGCTGCGCCAGCGCGCTGCCAGCAATAATGGTGATCGGTTGTGTCGCTGGGGTGGCCGTCATCTGTGCCACTTCGTGGCCGATCAGCAGGCCAGACAGGAAATCGCTGATATGGCGACGATCGCGCGCCCCCAGCACATGCGCCGCACGCACTTCAAACAAACGCGCCAGAATCGAGCGATCGTGGCTGCCAATATCCAGACCGGCACGGAAGGCGGCTGCATTTTCTTCCTGCTGCGGCAGGCCTGCGCCAATCAGGGATTGCGTCAGCAACAGGTGATGAAGTTCCCCGGTCATCACGGTACGGAAGTCGATCACACGGTCCTGATCCATCTGCACCCATTTGGCGTGGGTGCCGGGCATGACATACAACGACGATGGATGCAGATCCAGCGCGCCCAGCAGCTGCGTTTCCTCACCGCGCATGACGTTGTAGTTGTCGTCACGTTCGACGCACAATCCCGGCACGATCCACGCTTTATCCTCCACGCGGGTCAGGCGACCAGCCAGGGCGCTCAGCGCCACCGGGCAGTTCAGATACGGCACCGAAAGCCAGCCTGCATTGCTGCCGACCATACCGGCCATCACCACCGGCACCTCGTTCACCGGCCAGCCTGCGGTGACGCTGGCAAACACCTCGGCCGGGGTACGTCCGTTAAGGCGGGTCACACCCGCTTCGGAACGGCGTTCATCGATGCACTCCCCGTGCTGATAACGCCAGGCGCGCAGATTGGTGGACCCCCAGTCAATCGCGATATAGCTGGTCACATAAACTCCTTAAGTCGTGCCGTTGAACTGGCGATCATCGCTTTGGCGGCTCGCTCGGCAGCGTTCGCATCCTGATGACGAATCGCGTCAAACAGCGCTTTGTGCTCGGCCAGGGTGCGCGGCATGTTGCCTTCATCCGGCATATAGGTTTTGGCGAACACCGCTTTTTGCAGCTGGCTGATCGCCACATTGAGCTGCTGTAAAACCGGGTTGTGCACCGAGGCCAGTACCGCCTCGTGGTAGCGAATGTCCGCTTCGTTAAAAGCATCCCGATCAAGGTGATTCGCCACCATGTCGTTAAATGCCTGTTCAATCGCCGCTAAATCGTTGGAGGTGGCGCGTTCGGCAGACCAGCGCGCAATTTGCGGCTCCACCAGCACACGGACTTCGTTCATCGCGGCAATCAGACGCGGGTCCTGATCGTGCGCCAGCGCCCATTGCAGAACATCGCTATCGAGGTAATTCCACTGGTTACGCGCGGTGACAAACGCACCACGATAGCGCTTCATCTCCACCAGGCGTTTGGCCATCAGCGAACGAAACACTTCGCGGATGATGTTGCGCGAGGTAGCAAAGCGTTCGCAGAGTTCAGCTTCGGCGGGCAACGCGCCACCTGGGGCAAACTTCCCTGCCACAATCTCTTCACCCAGCGTCAGGATGATGCGCTCGGTTTTGCTTAATTGTTCTTGCGTCATGATGTTCCATTCAATGAAAGGCGGTGTACCCTCAGAGTACTACAATCTGCACCGTCTCAACCTCTGATGCGGATTGTAGTACCATTAACTAAGTTTGTACTACAATCTGGATCACAAAATAGACAATGCTTACGCAATAAAAATCCAGGTGCGCATGAATGCGCACCCTACGATTGTAGGGTCGGCATTCATGCCGACCGGGTCAAAATGGCAGGCTTTATGTGGGTTTTAAAACACAGGAAGGGTTACAGCACCAACTCTTCGATCGCGTAAGCAACGCCATCTTCCATATTGGTTTTGGTGACAAACTGCGCGATGCTTTTCACCGAATCAATTGCGTTGCCCATCGCCACGCCGGTTCCGGCGTATTCAATCATCGCCAGGTCATTTTCCTGATCGCCAATTGCCATCACTTCAGACTGTTGCAGACCGAGTTTTTCCGCCAGCATTTTGACGCCATAGCCTTTGTTGACGCGAGGATCGAGGATTTCGAGGTAGTAAGGCGCACTTTTCAGGATGGTGTAACTGTCGCGGGCGCGGGCTGGCAGTGCGGCAATCGCTTTGTCCAGCAGAGCGGGTTTATCAATCATCATCAGTTTCGGGAAGCGCGTCGCCGGGTCCATCTCTTCCACGGCGCGATAGCGCACCGGAATGCCGGTCAGGCTGGCTTCATGGATGGTGTATTCACTGATGTCTTTGTTCGGCGTATACAGCGAGGAATGGTCGAAAGCGTGGAAATGCACGCCAAGTTCACGCGAAAGCTGTTCGACATAGAGAAAATCATCAAAGCTTAGCGTCACCTCAGCCACGCTCTCGCCGGTATCGGCGCGTTGCACCAGGGCGCCATTATTGCTGATGCAATACTGACCCGGCTGACGCAAATCCAGCTCCAGCAGGTAGCGCTCGACACCGACAAAAGGGCGCCCCGTCGCCAGTACCACCGCGACGCCTTTGTCGCGTGCACGCCCAATCGCCGATTTTACCGCCGGGGTGATGAGGTGGTGCGGATTAAGCAGGGTGCCGTCCATATCGATCGCAATCAGTTTTATCGCCATAACGTCCTCGTTAATTCAGGGTTTACATCCATGCTAGCGCGATTCAGCTCACATTGACCAGTTTATCGACACAAACGGCACCTTGCGTATCAGTTCCCCAGTGGTTTACGCACAAACAAGCCGTAACTCAGCGCGCCAATCATCAGCAGCGCCGCACCCAGCAGGAACACATTGGTGAACTTGCCGGTGGTATCAAGGATGATGCCGGTGACAATCGGCGCCATCGCTGCACCCAGGAAGCCACCGAAGTTCTGGATCGCCCCCAGAGACGCCACCTGTGATTTTGGTGCGATGTCTGTCGCCAGCGTCCAGAGCGCGCCCTGCGGCATCTGCGAACAGAAATAACCGAGTGCCAGCAGGGTAATCGCCAGTGGCGTACTGTCGACAAAAGGAATCGGTGCCACAAAGCAGGCGGCCAGCGCAGCACCCGTCACCACCGGGATTTTACGTGCGGTGATGGCGCGAACGCCGCTGCGTACCAGACGATCCGACAACATACCGCCCACCAGCACACCCAGAATGCCGCACAGGAAAGGAATCGAGGCGATCCAGCCAGTGGCCTTCAGGCTGAAGCCGAGGGATTTTTCCAGATAGCCCGGCAGCCAGGTGAGATACACCCAGATGGTGAACATGATGGAGAAGTTGCCGATCACCATAAACCAGGTGGTGCTGTGGCGGAACAGCGTGCCCCAGCTCGCCTGGGCCTTCTCATCAGAGGCGGCAACGCTGCGCTGACCGGCATGCAGCAATGCATCTTCGCGCGCATCCGGGTCACGATAGAATTTCCACCACGCCAGCAGCAAAGGAATCCCCATCAGGCCGATGGCAAAAAACATGCCGCGCCAGCCAAAGGTCAGCAGCAGCACCGTCAGGATGGGCGGCGCGATGGCATTGGCGATCTGCGATCCGGTATTGATGATCGCGGTGGGCAAACCACGTTCGTTCTCACCAAACCAGCGATGGGTGATTTTGATGCCAGAGGTAAAGAACGGGGATTCAGAGATACCCAGCATCATGCGCAGGCCATAGAAGAAGCTATAGCTATTCACGAAGGCGGCCAGCACGGTAAAGCCGGACCATAACCCCAGCGCCCAGGAGAACATTTTCTTCGGACCAAACTTATCCACCAGCCAGCCTGCCGGCAGGTTAGCCAGCGCGTATGGCCAGAGAAACGCGGATAACAGCAGGCCCATCTCGGTTTGCGAAAAACCGAACTCGGCCGCGATGGTGGTGTTGGCGATACTCAGGTTAGCGCGGTCGAGGTAGTTCACCACCGCCGCCAGCAGCAGGATGGTGATGATACCCCAGCGCAGTTTGCCCACCAGCGTCGTCGGCGCTGCCGTCGTTGCGCCGGACAACGTATTTACCGAGGTTTTCATTGTGCAACCTCCGGCGCGCTGAACAGGCTGAGATTGATTTTGATCACCGCTTTACGGATCGGCTGCGCTTCAGGCGCGGCGCAGCAAGGACGATGGACATCGTGCGGGAAAAACAGCGCGAACATGCCCGGCGTCAGGGTGATCATCGATTCATCAATCGTCTCCTGATAAAACACCACGTCGCGTTCCGCGCGCAGATCTTCGGTGATCACATGGTCGGGATGCGCGCGCGCCACGCCAATATTCTCGCGCCCGGCCAGCAGGTACTGGATATCAACATAGTTAAAATGCGACTCGGCGCGACGGGCGCTTGCCGGTTCGGTGTCCATCTCCTGCACCAGACAGAACATCTGGTTATCTGGCAGCAGGTCGTACTTGCCGGTCGGAAGCTGGCTGAAATCGGTATCGGCAATCCAGCGCAGTGCCTGGTCGACGATGGGGTGGAAGGCATGACGCTCACGCGCCCAGTCCTGGCTATCACAAATAATCATGGTGTTTTCCCTGTCGTTATCATTAGTGGGTTCAGGTACAGCCGTTGCGGCGCGATTTATCGCGCCGCGATAAATGTGGATGTTACTTTTCGATACGCTGCTGCCAAATCTGGCTGCCATCACGGATCTGGTCGAGCAGTACGCCCAGACCCCAGAATTTCTCCAGCACGTTGTCTTTGTTGACGCGGCAATGTTCACTGGCGAAGGTGCCGAGGCGCTGATGGTAGATTTTGGCGTTTTTCGGATAGCCGAGGGTTTCCGTCACCGCGCTAAGCGACAGGAACAAAGACAGCTCGTGAGCTTTTTCCGCCTGCTGCGCACCCTGGTGGTAAAGCCAGTGATACAGGCCAGGATGGAAGTTGGTGAAGACGCCACTGAAGCCTTTAGAACCGGCCTGTATGGCGGGCCAGGCGATGGCGGCGTTGGCGTTGATCACCGCCAGAGGCGTACCTTCGGCCAGTTGTACACGGCGGGTCACGGTCGGCAGATCGCAGCTCACATCCTTCAGCACCACGAAACGACCGCTGTTGGCGCAGAAGCTGAACTCTTCATCGCTCAGCAGACGACGGTACGGTGCCGGGCACTCGTACAGGCCGAGCGGCAGGGTGGCAGGCAGCGCGTTGAGCAGATGATTGAGATGCGCGTAGAAGGTGGCGCTGCCTTCATTTTTCGGGTCAAGGTGGTTGGTCACCAGCACCAGCGCATCAATGCCGGTGTTCGCCATCGCCTGCAACTCGGTGGTTTGTTCAGCCAGATCGTCGCTGATGTGGCCAGAGGCAATGACCGGCACGCGGCCCTGCACTTTCTCCACCACAAACTTCGCCAGCGCCACGCGTTCCTCAAGGCTGAGGAACTGCATCTCGCTTGACTGACACACGGCAAACAGCGCATCGACGCCTTCCGCCAGATACCAGTTAATCAGTCGCTCCAGTCCTGGATAATCAACCTGGTTGTCGGCGGTAAACGGGGTGAGCATAACCGGCACAATGCCTTCGATTTTTTTCATGTTCTCTCCTGCCAGCGGTTCCACCGCTGTGATTTGTTATCGTTGATGAAGTCGGGCCATAACCTGTTGTCGATCCGGCATATTGCTGGCACCTTCACGTTCCACAGCCAGCGCGGCAAAGGCCGATGCCCAGGTCGCGGCCTGCAACAGGCTTTGCCCCTGTGCCAGGGCCGCGGCCAGTGCACCATTAAAGGCATCGCCTGCGCCGGTGGTGTCGACGCTCAGCGCCGGAAAAGCGGGAATATGATGAAATTGTTGGTTATCAAGCAGTAACGCACCGCGTGACCCCATGGTAATGATGACGCGCCGTGCACCGAGCTGGACGATGGCCTGGGCCGCTGCGCGCGCAGTGGCTAAATCGACGATTTCAATGCCGGACAGCAGCGAGGCTTCGGTCTCGTTGGGGGTCAGCACGTCGATCATCGCCAGACAACTCAGCACCTCGGCGGAAAACGGTGCCGGATTCATAATCACCCGCACACCCAGCGTATGCGCGAGGCGGATAGCGCTGCGCGTCGCCTCGAAGTTGTTTTCCAGTTGCAGCAACAGCACGCTGGCATCCGACAGCTCGTGCGTCAGTTCGGCGATTTCGTCGTCGGTGAAGGTTTTGTTCGCGCCGGAATAGATGGCGATCATGTTCTCGCCATTCTCCTGCGAGACGTAAATGATGGCGCTACCGGTCGGCTCACTGTCCGTCTGGTACAAACGGAACGAATGAATACCAGAGGCGGAAAGGTGGTCGAAGGCAAATTTGCTGAACTGATCGGTGCCAACTTTCGCGACAAAATGCACTCGCGTACCGGCACAGCTGGCTGCCATCGCCTGGTTGGCACCTTTGCCCCCCGGACCGAGGGTGCTGCCAAGTGCCAGCAGCGATTCGCCGCCCCGGGGGAAACGCGCGACTTTCGCCACGATATCCACGTTGAAAGCGCCCAGAATGCATACTTTGCCGCTCTTTTCTGACGCTTTGGCGACCGTTTGCCGCGCCTGCAACCGTTCCAGCAACACTTCAAAATTGCCGCCGCTTTCGCTGATCAGCTTTTCCTGTAAGTTGCGACGCAGCGCGATGGCTCCGCCATAGCAGCGCTGCACCAGGCCCTCGCGCGCCAGTGCGCCGAGATCGGTACGAATGGTTTCACGCGTCACGCCCAGCTGGCTCGCCAGTCCGTTAACCGTGACGCGATCGTGTTCATCCAGCCATTTAAGTATTTGGTTGCGTCGTTCTTCCAGAAACATGCGTCATCCCCTCCGCTTCGCCAAAAGCGTAAGGGAGCAGCTCACAGATGTAAGTGACACGGATCGCAGCGCACGGGAAAAAACGGAAGCAAACAAAAGCTAACGCAGATGTTTTTTAAGCAAAAAGGGAAATGTCAGGCGGGTAACAACGGAGGCAGAAACAAAAAACCCTTCCCGGCTGGGAAGGGTTTTGGCACATCAGATATCGATATTGGCCGCTTTCAACGCGTTCTCTTCGATGAAGGCGCGGCGCGGTTCAACCGCATCGCCCATCAGCGTAGTGAACAGCTGGTCGGCAGCGATGGCGTCTTTGATAGTGACGCGCAGCATACGGCGGCTGTCCGGGTCCATGGTGGTTTCCCACAGCTGCTCCGGGTTCATCTCGCCCAGACCTTTGTAACGCTGTACCGACAGACCACGACGCGACTCTTTCACCAGCCATTCAATCGCCTGTTCGAAACTGGTCACCGGCTGACGACGCTCACCACGTTCGATAAAGGCATCTTCCTCGATCAGCCCGCGCAGTTTATCGCCAAGATCGCAGATTTTGCGGTATTCCGGACCAGCGATGAATTCGCTGTCCAGCGGGTAATCGGTATCCACACCGTGGGTACGGACACGCAGCACCGGCTCGAACAGGTTCTGTTCACGGTTAGCGCGCACCTGCGACACGTAGGTGCTGCCGTGCGCTTCGCGCTCGGTCAGGTACGCCACCAGCCCATCCAGCCAGCCTTTCACCGCGGCTTCATCGCTGAGATCGCTCAGGGTTGGGTGGTAAATCAGGCTACGCAGCAGCGCGAGCGGATAGCGGCGCTCCATACGTTTGATCATGCGCTGCGTGCTGTTGAAGCTCGCCACCAGATTTTCCAGCGGCTCGCCACCCAGCGCCGGGGCGCTGGCGTTGGTGTGCAGGGTCGCGCCATCCAGAGCGATAGCGATTTGATACTGATCCATCGCTTCATCGTCTTTGATGTACTGCTCCTGCTTGCCTTTCTTCACTTTATACAGCGGCGGCTGAGCAATGTAGACATGACCACGTTCCACGATTTCCGGCATCTGACGATAGAAGAAGGTCAACAGCAGGGTACGAATGTGCGAGCCGTCGACGTCCGCATCGGTCATGATGATGATGCTGTGATAACGCAGTTTATCCGGGTTGTATTCGTCACGGCCAATGCCGCAGCCCAGCGCGGTAATCAGTGTGGCAACTTCCTGCGAGGAAAGCATCTTGTCGAAACGCGCTTTCTCAACGTTAAGGATTTTACCTTTCAGCGGCAGAATCGCCTGATTTTTACGGTTGCGGCCCTGTTTGGCTGAACCGCCTGCGGAGTCACCCTCCACCAGGTAGATTTCGGACAGCGCCGGGTCGCGTTCCTGACAATCCGCCAGTTTGCCTGGCAGGCCAGCCAGATCCAGCGCGCCTTTACGGCGGGTCATTTCACGGGCACGACGTGCCGCTTCACGCGCACGCGCCGCATCAATAATTTTACCGACGACGATTTTCGCGTCAGACGGGTTTTCCAGCAGATACTCAGCCAGCAGTTCGTTCATCTGCTGTTCAACCGCCGATTTCACTTCTGAAGAAACCAGCTTGTCTTTGGTCTGCGAGGAGAATTTCGGATCCGGCACTTTTACCGAAACCACAGCGATCAAACCTTCGCGCGCGTCATCGCCGGTGGCGCTGACTTTGGCCTTTTTGCTGTAACCTTCTTTGTCCATATAGGCATTCAGGGTACGCGTCATCGCCGCACGGAAGCCCGCAAGGTGAGTACCGCCATCACGCTGCGGAATGTTGTTGGTGAAGCAGTAGATATTTTCCTGGAAACCATCATTCCACTGCAACGCCACTTCCACACCAATGCCGTCCTTCTCAGTGGAGAAGTAGAACACGTTCGGGTGAATGGGGTTTTTATTGCGGTTGAGGTACTCAACAAACGCCTTGATACCACCTTCGTAGTGGTAATGGTCGTTTTTGTCATCGCGCTTGTCTTCCAGGCGGATCGACACGCCAGAATTGAGGAACGACAGCTCACGCAGGCGTTTTGCCAGGATCTCGTACTCAAATTCCGTCACATTGGTGAAGGTTTCATGGCTCGGCCAGAAACGCACGCGCGTGCCGGTCGCATCAGTGTCACCGACCACGGCCAGCGGTGCCTGCGGCACGCCGTGAACGTAGGTTTGCTGGTGCACTTTGCCATCGCGACGAATGGTCAGTTCCAGTTTCTGCGACAGGGCGTTAACCACGGAAACACCTACGCCGTGCAGACCACCGGAAACTTTATAGGAGTTATCGTCGAACTTACCGCCCGCGTGCAGTACCGTCATGATAACTTCAGCCGCCGATACGCCCTCTTCCGGGTGAATGCCCGTCGGGATACCACGACCATCATCCTGTACCGATACTGAGTTATCGGCATGAATGGTCACCACGATGTCACTACAATAACCGGCGAGCGCTTCGTCAATGGCGTTATCCACGACCTCGAATACCATGTGATGCAGACCGGTGCCGTCATCCGTATCGCCGATATACATGCCAGGGCGTTTGCGTACCGCATCAAGCCCTTTCAGAACTTTGATACTTGAGGAGTCATAAGAATTCGACATCAACGTTTCTCGCTCATTTAATCTTCAGGTTGAACTGCTATTTTACCCTGTTCCACGCGGAACATCTTGCCCTTTTCGTCACTCATGTCGATTACATGCTCGACACCAATGGCACTGACGAAGACCTGAGCCTGAGTGGCTTTTAAACGCTCCGCTAACAGGCGGCGACGCACGTCATCCAGCTCTGAAGCAAAGTCATCAATCAGGTACAGGCAACGACGTCCGCTACTGCGCGTCAGGTATTCCCCCTGCGCCAGGCGCAGCGCACACATCAGCAGTTTTAACTGGCCGCGTGAGAGTAAATCTTCCACCGGCGTCCCTTCGGCACGAATGCGGAAATCCGCTTTGTGCGGGCCGCTGGCGGTGTATGTCAGCGCGCGATCGCGCTCGAAATTGCGTTCCAGCAATTCGCCGTAGTCGCTTTCCTTGTCCCAGCCACGCTGGAAGGAAAACGCCAGTTCAAATTCCGGCAAAAACTGGGCGCAGGTGGCGGTGATTTCACTGGAGATCGCTGAGCTGTATTCAGCGCGCCAGGCGCTGATTTGCTCCGCCAGCGGCACCAGTTCCTGATCCCACGGGCGGATCTGGCTGTAACGCGTGACCTGACGCAGTGCGGCGTTACGCTGCTTGAGCAAACGGCGCAGATTGCTCCAGGCATTGAAAAAACCGGGGGCAGCATGAAAACAGCCCCAGTCGATATAGGCTCTACGGTATTTGGGGCCGCCGTTGAGCAAAGTAAACCCCTCCGGGGTGATTAACTGCATCGGCAGCAATTGCGCCAGTTCGGCCACTTTATGGCCGTCGCTGCCATCAATGCGCACCTTGCTTTCCCCGGCGCGATTCTTCGTCAGTCCCACCGCCAGTTCACGTTCGCTGCCCTCGATACGGCCATGCAGCACAAAGGCGTCCTGATCGTGACGAATCACCCGTCCGGCTTGCAGGCTGCGAAAAGCACGACCATGGCCCAGGGTATAAATGGCCTCCAGCACGCTGGTTTTGCCACTGCCGTTGGCACCGACGAGGAAGTTAAATCCTGGCGCTAAGGTCAGATCGGCCTGCTCAATGTTGCGAAAATCTTTAATCAGGAGGCGGGTTAAAGCCATCAATCAATCCAGCTTTGAAGGACAAGAAGAGGGTTTAGCTAACTTTGCTTTACCAGGCCGTCGGCGTCGCAGTCAGTCTGGTTACGGCCAGCGCGCAGGCCCTGGGAGCATACTAAAGTATGTGACCAGGGACGAGCACTGCCCGGGACCAGAATGGCAAGTAAGCCAGGCCGATATTGTCTACAACCTCATTGGCATGACGACGTAGGCCGCTGCTGGACTGGCGACATCTTCAATTTGTACGCTGGAGACGGAATCGGTCAGCAACAGGCGGACGTTTTCGCACTTCAGCGCATTCAGCACATCCAGCACGTAACTGACGTTGAAACCGATCTCCAGTTCGCTGCCGTTGTAGCTGACATCCAGCATCTCTTCCGCCTCTTCCTGTTCCGGGTTATTGGCGGTGATCTTCAGCTGATTTTCGGTGATATAGATACGAACACCGCGGAACTTCTCGTTTGACAGGATTGCCGCACGGGCAAACGCCTGCTTCAGGAGATCGCAACCGGCTTCCAGCGCTTTGTCAGGATTCTTCGGCAATACGCGGCGATAATCCGGGAAACGGCCATCAACCAGCTTCGATGTAAAGATAAAGTCGCCGACATGCGCACGGATATTGCTGCTGCCAATCTGTACCTGCAACGGAGTTTCGCCGCCGTCGAGCAGGCGAACCAGCTCAATCACCCCTTTACGCGGTACGATCACCGAATGGTCAGGCAACGCCTGGCCTATCGGCATCGAGCAAACCGCCAGACGGTGGCCGTCGGTCGCCACGGTACGCAGTTCTTCCCCTTCGGTTTCGAACAACATGCCGTTGAGGTAGTAACGCACATCCTGATGCGCCATCGAAAACTGTGTCGCTTCAATCAGGCGTTTCAGCGTGGCCTGTGGCAAGGTGAACTCCACCTCGCTCTGCCAGTCATCCAGATTCGGGAAGTCACTGGCAGGCAGCGTGGAAAGCGAAAAACGGCTACGCCCAGAACGCACCAGCATTCTGTCGCCTTCCAGGGTCAGGCTGATTTCAGCGCCATCCGGTAATCCACGGCAAATATCGAGGAATTTGCGCGCCGGAACGGTGGTTGCGCCGGGTTCATGCGGCTGCGTTAACGTAACGCGTGCCACCATCTCCATTTCCAGATCGGTGCCGGTCAGCAACAAAGTGCCGTCATTGACCTGCAGCAGTAAATTTCCGAGGATCGGCAGCGTCGGACGCCCACCGAGCGGGCCGCTGACCTGTTGCAGCGGTTTCAGCAACTGCTCACGTTCAACAATAAATTTCATAGCGTCAGGAAGATAAAGTTCGAATGAGGTTAGAGAAATCTTCTTTGATGTCGTGGCTCTCTTCACGCAACTGCTCGATTTTACGGCAGGCGTGTAGCACGGTGGTATGGTCACGGCCACCAAACGCATCACCAATTTCCGGCAGGCTATGGTTGGTCAGCTCTTTCGCCATCGCCATCGCCATCTGGCGCGGACGCGCTACCGAGCGCGAACGGCGCTTGGAAAGCAGATCAGCCACTTTAATTTTGTAGTACTCCGCCACCGTCTTCTGAATATTGTCGATGGTGACCAGCTTTTCCTGCAACGCCAGCAGATCGCGCAGCGCTTCGCGAACGAAGTCGATGGTAATGGCGCGACCGGTAAAGTTGGCGTTGGCAATCACGCGGTTCAGCGCGCCTTCCAGCTCACGAACGTTGGAACGCAGACGCTTGGCAATAAAGAACGCCACTTCACCCGGCAGGCGGATGTCGTTTTCATCGGCTTTCTTCATCAGGATGGCTACACGCGTTTCCAGCTCCGGCGGCTCGATCGCCACCGTCAGTCCCCAGCCAAAGCGTGACTTGAGACGATCCTCTACCCCGTTGATCTCTTTCGGATAGCGATCCGAGGTCAGGATGATCTGTTGATTACCTTCCAGCAGCGCATTGAAGGTGTGGAAAAACTCCTCCTGCGAGCGCTCTTTATTGGCAAAGAACTGGATATCATCGATCAGCAGGGCATCGACGGAACGGTAATAGCGTTTGAACTCTTCAATGGCGTTGTTTTGCAGGGCTTTCACCATATCCTGCACAAAACGCTCGGAATGCATATAGACCACTTTGGCATTGGGCTTACGCGCCATGATGCCATTGCCGACCGCGTGTAACAGGTGGGTTTTGCCCAGACCGGTGCCACCATAAAGGAACAGCGGATTGTAAGCACCACCCGGATTGTCTGCCACCTGACGTGCCGCCGCGCGCGCCAGCTGGTTAGATTTACCTTCGACAAAGTTGTCAAAGTTATGGCGGTTATTCACGTTGGAACGGTAAGTCACATCGGCCGGAGCAGGCACCGAATCCCAGCTGGGACGCAGGGTTTGCGCCGGAGCCGGACGGTTTTGTGCCGGAGCCGGCGCGCTGACGCTGGCCATCGCAGGCTGGCTGGTCGCGACCTGCGCGACCGGACGCGTACCCACCTCAAAACGCAGCAACGGCACATCCGCTCCGCAGAATTCATTCAGCAGCCCATTGATACTGTTGAGATATTTATCCCGAACCCAGTCGAGTACAAACCGATTTGGTGCATACAAGGCCAGCGTATTGTCGTTTAATTCAGCCTGCAGCGGACGAATCCACATGCTGAATTCGGTGGCAGGAAGCTCATCCTGCAAACGGGCAAGACACTGTTGCCAAAGCGTAAGTGACACGGCGGACTCCACTCGTACAAAATCGATAAGAATTTTAGGCGCTAATAAAAGAAACGTTCGTTTTTTGACACAGGCGATCAGAAAGCGCCCGCGACCGCTATCCGCGGTAGTCTCCCCGTCGATCGCAGTGCGGATCGTCAGCGGAAGGGCGGATCATAGCGCAAAGCGGCACAGAGATCTTCCCTTTCTACACAGTTTTGATCCAATTTATCCACAGGGTACTGGCGCGCTAAAGAGTTTACGCCTTCTGGCGGAAAAGCGAGCGGGGATCCGGATGAAAGCTGCAAATTTTCTGGCGGCGTCTCGTTTTCTGTGCAAAAAATCCACTTACCGATCGCAAGAAGATCCTGCGCGATCCTTGCGCTTTGCCGTATAGCCCGTATAATTCTCCACCCCGGCGTTGTCGCGTTTAGCCCAATGCCCGGAAACAGCGGGCTGTATCCGGGTTTTCCTGGTACCGCGACCAGCGAAGTAAATTGACTCTGGACTGTACAATTATTACAATCCCGCCTCTTTATTAAAGACACATTGAGGCGTCGGTCGTTTTACTGGCCCGAATACGCGTCACCCAGTGAAAATTTTCAAGTTTAGGTAGAAACCGCCATGAAACGCACTTTTCAACCGTCCGTACTGAAGCGCAACCGTTCTCACGGCTTCCGTGCACGTATGGCTACAAAAAATGGTCGTCAGGTTCTGGCACGTCGTCGTGCTAAAGGCCGTTCTCGTCTGACCGTTTCTAAGTAATAAAAGCTAACCCTCGTGGTTAAGCTCGCATTTCCCAGGGAGTTACGTTTGTTAACTCCCACTCATTTCACTTTCGTCTTCCAGCAGCCACAAAGGGCTGGCACGCCGCAAATCACCATCCTCGGCCGCCTTAATTCGCTGGGGCATCCCCGCATCGGTCTCACCGTCGCCAAAAAGCATGTAAAACGCGCCCATGAACGTAACCGGATCAAGCGATTGACCCGGGAAAGCTTTCGTCTGCGCCAGCATGAACTGCCTGCGATGGATTTTGTGGTCGTGGCTAAAAAAGGGGTTGCTGACCTGGATAATCGTGCGCTGGCGGAAGCGTTGGAGAAATTATGGCGTCGTCACTGTCGCCTGGCTCGCGGCTCCTGATCGCCCTGATACGCGTGTATCAACGCGCCATCAGCCCACTGCTGGGACCTCATTGCCGGTTCAATCCCTCATGCTCGCAGTATGGAATTGAGGCACTGCGTCGCTTTGGCGTCATAAAAGGTAGTTGGTTGACGATTAAACGCGTATTAAAATGCCACCCTTTGAACCCGGGTGGCGACGATCCTGTGCCGCCAAAAACCTTTGATACCAGAGAACATTAACGATGGATTCGCAACGCAATCTCTTTCTCATCGCTTTTCTGTTCGTGTCTTTTATGATCTGGCAAGCCTGGCAGACGGACCACGCTCCGCAGCCACAGCAAACCCAGACCACGCAGACCACCAACAGCACAGCGGGTGATGCCGCCTCTTCCGGCGTTCCCGGCAGCGGCCAGGGCAAAACGATCACCGTTAAGACCGATGTCCTGTCATTGAACATCAACACCCGCGGTGGCGACATCGAGCAGGCTTCACTGCTGACTTACCCGGACAAACTGGGTTCGGATGCACCGTTCCAGCTGCTTGAAACCACCCCAGCGTTCATCTATCAGGCGCAGAGCGGCTTAACCGGCCGTAACGGTCCGGATAATCCGAACAATGGCGCGCGTCCGCTTTTCACCACCACTCAGGATCACTTCGAGATGGCGGAAGGCCAGACTGAGCTGCGCGTACCGCTCACCTGGACTGGCGAAAACGGTGTGGTTTACACCAAAACCTTCGTGTTCAAACGCGGTGAATTTGCCGTGAATGTTGACTACAACATCAACAACACCAGCGAACAACCGCTGGAAGTGGCGATGTTTGGTCAGCTGAAACAGACCATCGACGTGCCGAAGCACCGCGATACCGGCAGCAACAACTTTGCTCTGCATACCTTCCGTGGTGCAGCGTACTCAACCAGCGATGCGAAATACGAAAAATATAAATTCGACACCATCGCGGATAATGAGAACCTGAACACCACCACCAGCAATGGCTGGGTGGCGATGCTGCAACAGTACTTTGCGACTGCATGGGTACCGCGTACCGAAGGCACCAACACCCTGTACACCAGCAACCTGGGTAACGGCGTTGCCGCAATCGGTTATAAATCAGCACCGGTAACCGTTGCACCTGGCGCGCAGCAGAATCTTGGCGCGACGCTGTGGGTTGGCCCGGAAATTCAGGACCAGATGGCGGCTATCGCGCCTCACCTGGATCTGACCGTGGATTACGGTTGGTTGTGGTTCATTTCGCAGCCGCTGTTCAAACTGCTGAAGTTCATCCACAGCTTTATCGGTAACTGGGGCTTCTCCATCATCGTTATCACCTTCATCGTTCGTGGCATCATGTACCCGCTGACCAAAGCGCAGTACACTTCGATGGCGAAGATGCGCATGCTGCAGCCGAAGATTCAGGCGATGCGTGAGCGTCTGGGCGATGATAAGCAGAAGATGAGCCAGGAGATGATGGCGCTGTACAAAGCGGAGAAAGTGAACCCGCTCGGCGGCTGTCTGCCGCTGGTGATTCAGATGCCAATCTTCCTTGCCCTGTACTACATGCTGTCTGGCTCGGTTGAACTGCGTCACGCGCCGTTTATTCTGTGGATTCATGACTTGTCCGCGCAGGACCCGTACTACATCCTGCCGGTTATCATGGGTATCACCATGTTCTTCATTCAGAAGATGTCACCGACCACCGTGACCGATCCGATGCAACAGAAGATCATGACTTACATGCCGGTTATTTTTACCGTGTTCTTCCTGTGGTTCCCGTCAGGTCTGGTGCTGTACTACATCGTCAGCAACCTGGTGACCATCCTCCAGCAGCAGCTGATTTATCGCGGCCTGGAAAAACGTGGTCTGCATAGCCGCGACAAGAAGAAAGCGTAACGCCCAGCTCCTGAGAGCAAGGACGTAAACATCGGGGCGGCATTTATGTCGCCCTGTTTTTTTGATTATTACCCTAAATAATTCGAGTTGCAGGAAGGCGGCAAGAGAATGAATCCCCCGGAGCTTACTGTAGTAAGCGACCGGGGTGAATGAACGCCGCCAACGAATCTGCAGCTTGAAGTATGACGGGTAAAGAGGTGAATCATGAGCCATAGCGATACCATCGTCGCCCAGGCAACGCCACCCGGCCGTGGCGGCGTCGGCATTCTGCGTATCTCCGGAGCAAAAGCGGCCGACATCGCGCAATCCGTGCTGGGTAAACTGCCGAAACCGCGCTATGCCGACTATCTGCCGTTTACCGATGCCGATGGCAGCGTGCTGGATCAGGGTATTGCGCTGTGGTTCCCAGGCCCCAATTCTTTTACCGGTGAAGACGTGCTGGAGTTGCAGGGCCACGGCGGCCCGGTGATTCTTGACCTGCTTCTGAAGCGCATTGTGGCGTTGCCAGGCGTGCGCATTGCTCAGCCGGGTGAGTTCTCCGAACGCGCTTTTCTGAACGACAAACTCGATCTGGCCCAGGCAGAAGCCATCGCTGACCTGATCGACGCCAGTTCCGAGCAGGCAGCACGCTCGGCGGTGAATTCGTTACAGGGCGCATTTTCCGTGCGTATTAACGCCCTTGTGGAAGCACTCACTTACCTGCGTATCTATGTGGAAGCGGCCATCGATTTTCCGGATGAAGAGATCGATTTCCTTTCTGACGGCAAAATTGAAGCACAGCTCAATGCGGTGATCGGCGACCTGAATGGCGTGCGGGCCGAAGCGCGCCAGGGCAGCCTGCTGCGTGAAGGGATGAAAGTGGTGATTGCTGGCCGTCCCAACGCCGGAAAATCCAGTCTTCTTAATGCATTAGCCGGACGCGAAGCCGCTATCGTCACCGATATCGCTGGCACAACGCGCGACGTGCTACGCGAACATATTCATATCGACGGCATGCCGCTGCATATCATCGACACCGCCGGTTTGCGCGATGCCAGCGACGAAGTTGAACGCATTGGTATTGAACGGGCGTGGCAGGAGATTGAACAGGCCGATCGTGTGCTGTTTATGGTGGATGGCACCACCACCGATGCCACGGAAGCTGCCGCCATCTGGCCCGATTTCGTATCACGCCTGCCTGCTGAACTGCCGATCACTGTGGTACGCAACAAAGCCGACATGACGGGCGAAACCCTCGGTCTGTCCGAAGTGAATGGTCACTCGCTTATTCGCCTGTCTGCCCGGACCGGTGAAGGCGTCGATACATTGCGCGATCATCTGAAACAGACCATGGGCTTCAGCGGCAATATGGAAGGTGGCTTCCTCGCCCGCCGTCGCCATTTGCAGGCGCTGGAGTTAGCGGCGACTCACCTGCAACAGGGCAAAGATCAACTGCTGGGTGCCTGGGCCGGTGAACTGCTGGCTGAGGAACTGCGTCTGGCGCAGCAGGCCCTGAGCGAAATTACCGGTGAGTTCACCTCGGATGACCTGCTGGGGCGGATTTTCTCCAGTTTTTGTATTGGGAAGTAATCTGACGGGAGACCCGCGCCCGCGGGTTTCTTTCACCCGATAAAGCCATTCTTCTGCCGTTATCCACTTATCTTTCTCAGCAAACAAAACAACCGGCGATGCTGCTTTGTTATTTGGCTCCCCCCTGTCTTTGCAGTATAACGATCCCACTGGTTGCGCAAAGCGCACCACCGGATCCCGGTCATTCCTCTATTCATGCTAAACATTAGGCTCAATTTGATGCCTGAAAAGGAGAGAAACATGAGTACACCGCTCGACAGCCTCGCCCTGAATGCGCTGTTCAATGAAGCCCGCACCCATAGCTACTGGCAAAACAAACCGATTTCGCAGGACCTGATACAGCAGCTCTATGCCCTGACTGCACTCGGTCCGACTTCTGCCAACTGCTCGCCGGGCCGCTTTGTGTTTGTCACTTCCCAGGAAGGGAAAGAAAAGCTGAAACCCGCACTCTCTTCCGGCAACCTGGAAAAAACCATGGCGGCTCCGGTAACGGTCATCGTCGCCTCCGATGCAGAGTTCTATGAAAATCTGCCTAAGCTGTTTCCGCACGGTGATGCACGTAGCTGGTTCACCAGCAATCCAGAGCTGGTTAAAGAGACTGCATTTCGCAACAGCAGTTTGCAGGCGGGTTACCTGATCCTGGCGGCACGCTCATTGGGGCTGGATGCTGGCCCGATGTCGGGTTTCGATCCGGCCAAAATCAATGAAGCTTTCTTCAGCAACAGCAAATGGCAGGTTAATTTGCTGATCAACCTTGGTTATGGCGAAGCGAGCAAGCTGCATCCGCGTCTGCCGCGCCTCGGTTTTGACGACGTCTGTAAGTTTGCCTGAGTCATTAAAAAGCGTCGGCCCCTGGGGCGCGACGCCTTTTCATCCTCTTCTCTGCACGCTTATCCCAGCGAATGAAAGCCGCTGTTGAAGTAGACCATCGGTTCTGCCGCTTCGCCCGGCAAATTAATGCCCACAATCCGCGCCAGCAACACGCTATGTGTATGCCAATCCACCACTTTTTCCAGCTGACAATCAAAACTCACCAGCGCATCCGCCAGTACCGGCGCGCCCGTGGTCAGGGTTTGCCAGTCACCGTGCTGGAAGCGCTCGGCGCGACGCGCTGGCTGACTGAACTGGGCGCAAAGATCGGCATGCTGTTCGCGCAGCACGTTGACAGCAAAATAGCCCGCTTGCAAAAAACCCGCATGGCTGGAGGAGCTTTGGTTGATACAAACCAGTAGGCTGGGCGGTTCTGCTGCCAGTGAACTGACCGATGAAGCAATCAGCCCGAACTTCTCATCTGCTGATTGCGTGGTAACCAGTGAAACGCCCGAGGCAAGGCGGCGCATGCCATAACGAAAGTCATCGAGTGAAATCGATTCCTGGTGAGATGAAGTAACTGACATAAAAACTCCGACGTGCATGATTCTGCGATGAAGCACGGCTGAAATCCGACAATAATAATTTTCTCATCAGCCCGCTTTTTCTTTCGCCCAAATCCTACACTACATCGACCCATTCAGCATCTAATCAGGCATTTATCAGCAAACACTTCGGAGGATATGGCTACTGGCGCGGCCTCAGCACATTGTCATGATGTTCGGTGTTATCCGAAATTCAGGGATTCCATGTAATGCCGGATGCAAAGACATGAGAAAATTCTTACAATAGGGGTGATGATTATCCGACCATTTTCACGGAGCGACAGATGGCTAGTCATTTTGTTCGATGGATGGGTAACCCGCCCCTCTCCTCTGAGACAATGCGGGTTCCACAGGATGTAATTAATAGCGCGCAACGTCTGCCCGATAAGCGTCGTGGTCGCTTTCTTGCCGCGCGTGAGCTGCTGGCGCAGCTGATGTTGCGTGTTTACGGTATCAATGAACTGCCGTTGCTTGTTACCACCAGCAGCGGTCGGCCCTGTTTTGCCGATTCCGCCCTGCCCGATTTCAGCATCGCTTATGCCGGGAATATGGTGGGTGTACTGCTGGCTGAAGAAGGGGGCCGGGCCGGGCTGGATATGGAAATTGTGCGCGCCCACAGCCGCCAGACACAGGATGCCCTGACCCAGGACCTCTCCTCCGGGGAAAAAGCCTGGATTAATGCGCAGCAGGATTTTATGGAAGCGGTGACGCAGATCTGGACGTTACGCCAGAGCATCCTCAAACTCACCGGCGAAGCAGAAAGCGGTATCGATTCACTGCGGCTGCATCCCGCTGCTGGCCGTTTGCGCTCCAGTGTGTTCCCGGATATTCAGGCGGTGTGCGATGCCGAACCGACGCTGGTTTGGTCATGCGCTTTGTCTCCGGGTACGGAACGACTTCGGTTGTGGGAAATTAATGGCGACTATCAATGGCAACCGCTGCGCGATGTGGAGATGAGTAAACCGAACATCGGCCCACGCACCTTGCGTCTGACCAGTTTACCGAGCGAACGCACCACACCGCAGGAAATGGGTCACCCATAACAAAACAGGCCGCTTATGCGGCCTGTTTGCTGTTAATGGGCGTCTACAAACACGATTTTCAGTACAAACAGCAGCGCGACCACCACCACACAAGGACTGATTTCCCGCCAGCGCCCTGTGCCCAGTTTCATCACGCAGTAAGCAATAAAGCCCAGCGCGATACCTTCCGTAATCGAGAAACTGAACGGCATCATCACCGCCGTGACAAACGCCGGAACGGCTTCGGTGAGATCGTCCCAGCGCACACGCGACAGCGAGGCTGTCATCAACACGCCGACATAGATTAAAGCGCCTGCAGCCGCGTAGGAGGGCACCATCGCCGCCAGCGGTGACAGAAACATCACCAGCAGGAACAGGATACCGGTGATCACCGCCATCAGCCCGGTGCGGCCACCAATTGCCACGCCTGAAGAACTTTCGATATAGGCGGTAACCGATGAAGTGCCAATCAGCGACCCGGCTACTGAGCTAATGCTGTCAACAAACAGCGCCTGCTTCATACGCGGGAAGGTTCCTTTTTCATCGGTCAGCCCGGCTTTGTCGGTTACGCCAATCAGCGTGCCTGAGGAGTCAAACAGGTTGACCAGCATGAAGGAGAAAATAACCCCGGCCATTCCGATATTCAGCGCACCTTTGATATCGACCTGACCCACCACGGAGCCAACAGACGGCGGTGTGGCGAACACGCCGGTAAACTTCACATCGCCGAGCAGCAGGCCAATCACAGTGGTCACCACAATCGACACCAGCACCGCCGCATGGATATTACGTGAAGCCAGAATGGCGATGATAAAGAAGCCGAGCGCGCCCAACAGCACGCTATGTGAGGTCAGGTTACCCACGGTGACCAGCGTGTCGGCATTCGGCACGATGATGCCGGCATTTTTCAGCCCCATCATCGCGATAAACAGCCCGATACCGGCCGTGATGCCCACGCGCAGGCTAAGCGGGATGTTAGCGATCATCCAGTAACGCACGCGCAACAACGTAAGGATCAATAACCCCAGCGCGCCCCAGAAGATTGCCCCCATACCGATTTGCCACGAATCCCCCATCGCGCCGACCACGACAAAGGCAAAGAAAGCATTCAGTCCCATCGCCGGTGCCAGGGCTACCGGCAGATTGGCCACCAGCCCCATCAGGATGCTGCCAAATGCAGCAATCAGACAGGTGGTGACAAACACCGCCTGGGTGTTCATCCCCGCGGCACCAAGAATCTGCGGGTTAACAAAGACGATGTACACCATCGTCAGAAAGGTGGTGAAACCGGCGATCACTTCCGTGCGCACGGTAGTACCGTGTTCCTGCAACTTAAAAATGCGCTGCAACAGACCCTGCTTGTTCATAGCATTATCCTGCTGAAAAATTTAACGCGCGTATCCTATAGATTTTACCCGCCCAGCACACTGATTTTTCGCAAGCGTTTGCTCGACGCGCGCAGTGGGTTAGAGTGACAGCTCATTGTTTACCAAAAGGATGATGTGTGATGTCAGTTGAATGTATTTTTTTTGATTGTGACGGCACGCTGGTCGACAGCGAGGTGATCTGTACGCAATCTTACGTCAACACCTTTGCCCACTATGGTATCGAGCTATCGTTACAGGAGATGTTCGAAAAATACAAAGGGGTAAAACTGTACGACATCATCCGTGATGTGGCAGCGGAACATCAGGCCGAATTACCCATCGAGGAAGTCGAAACCGCCTATCGTGCCGAAGTGGCACGGCTGTTTGACTTGCAGCTGACACCCATCGCCGGGGCCAAAGCGCTGGTGGAGCAGGTTAAAGTCCCGATGTGTGTGGTATCGAATGGCACGGTGAAGAAAATGCAGCATTCACTTGGGCTGACCGGCATGCTGCCGTACTTTGCTGAGCACCTCTACAGCGGTTATGACATCAATCACTGGAAGCCAGACCCGGAGCTGATGTATCACGCAGCCGAGCAAATGCAGGTGCCGATTGAGAAATGCATTCTGGTGGATGATTCGGAAGCGGGTGCCCGCGCTGGCATAGCTGCTGGCATTCCGGTGTTTTATTACTGCGCGGACGCGCATAACCCGGAACTTGATCACCCGCTGGTGACACGTTTTGATGATATGGCGCAGTTGCCGGAGCTATGGCGCGCGCGGGGCTGGGCGCTGGTGTAAATGCTTTCATCCGTAGCGGCGCGATTTATCGCGCGGGTTTTGGTTCATGCGCCAAAAACATTGCGCGATAAATCGCGCCGCTACGGTGTGTTATCAGCCAATTGCGCCCAGTGAATCCTCTTTGCCCTGCGTCTTCGGTAGCAAAAACAGCGTTGCCACAATATCCAGCAGATAGATCAGCGCCAGCAGCGTAATCGCCGCAGCAAATGATATTTTCGCCGCCAGTAAACCAATCACCAGCGGACCAAAACCACCCACACCACGCCCGAGGTTAAACAAGACATTCTGCGCCGTGGCGCGGGCCTGTGGTGGGAAAGTATCGGAAATCAACGCACCGTAGCCGCCAATCATGCCATTCACAAACATCCCCATTAGCGCACCGGTAAACAACATCACGGTGGGATCGCGCAACTGCGCGTAAATCACCACCATCACCACTGCGCCAAATTGATACAACAGGAAGATTTTCCAGCGGGCGAAGCGGTCCGCCAGTACGCCAAACAACCAGATACCGAACGTCATTCCCACCACAGTGACGGCGGTCCACAGGCCGGATTTGGTCAGGCTAAAGCCGAAGCTGGAGGAGAGATAACTCGGCATCCAAATCATCAGGCCGTAATAACCAAAGTTCTGTACCGAGCAGAGGATAAAGATACCCAGGCTTGCCTTGCTGGTGGCCCGGTCGCTAAACAACAAACGGATACGCGCGGCAAACGACAATTGCGGGGTTTTCGCCACATGACGGGTAAACCCTTCCGGTTCCCCCATGCTGCGGCGAATCACAAATGACACCAGCGCGGGCAACAGGCCCACGAGGAACATCCCGCGCCAGCCAATAACGCTCAGCAACGGCGGCGTGATAAAGGCCGCCAGCAACACACCCAGCTGCCAGCCAATACCCACCCAGGCAGAGGCGCGATTACGCTTCTCCTGCGGCCAGGCTTCAGCAATAAGCGCCATACCGATACCAAACTCACCGCCCAGCCCCATCCCTGCCAGAGTACGGTACGCCAGCAAATCCCAGTAGCCCTGCGCCACCGCGCATAGCCCGGTGAAAATCGAAAACATCAGGATGGTGACGGTCAGAATGCGGATGCGGCCAAAGCGGTCACTGAGATGACCAAAGACAATACCGCCCACCACGGCCCCAATCAGTGTCCAGGTGACCAGCGAGCCTGCCTGCGAAGGATCGAGCGCCAGCGATATGCTAATCGCCGGTAACATAAAGCCAAGAATCAGCAGATCGAATCCGTCCATAGCATAGCCACTGACCGCCGCCAGCATCGCTTTGGCTGGGGTTACGCTCTGTTTCTTTTGGGGGGAGAGGGGTGACATCAGCAACACCTTGTAATAAAAAGTGCGCCAAGTATAAAGAGCGGAACGCCCTGAGACCAATCAGAAATGAAGATGGCTGCCGGTCATGCAGGCAGCCATCAGGCTATCAGGACGGTTTGTTGGTGCCATCGTCGCCGGATAACAGCTCATCCAGCTTGTCACCGCCAACGTGACGGAAATCCTGTCCCTTCACGAAGTAGAAGATGATTTCGCAGATGTTCTGGCAACGGTCACCGATACGCTCGATGGCGCGGGCGCAGAACAGGGCGGTCAGTACACTGGGGATGGTACGCGGATCTTCCATCATGTAGGTCATCAGCTGACGTACAATGCCCTCGTACTCTTTATCCACCTTCTTATCTTCACGGTAGATCTGGATCGCCGCATTAAGATCCATGCGGGCAAACGCATCCAGCACGTCATGCAGCATCTGCACGGTATGATGGCCAAGTGATTCCAGGCTCACCAGCAGCGGCAGATGTTGCTGACCAAATTTCTCCAGTGCAGTGCGGCTGATTTTTTCCGCCACGTCACCGATGCGTTCCAGTTCAGAAATGGTCTTGATGATTGCCATCACCAGGCGCAGGTCGCTGGCGGTAGGCTGGCGTTTGGCGATGATGCGCACGCAGGCTTCATCAATCTCCACTTCCATCATATTAACCTTCTGGTCACCGTCGATAACGCGCTGCGCCAGTTCGCCATCCTGGTTATGCATCGCGGTAATGGCGTCGGTGAGCTGCTGCTCAACCATGCCACCCATGATCATCACCTGAGTGCGAATGTGTTCCAGCTCCGCGTTGAACTGACCGGAGATATGTTTGTTCAGATTTAAATTATCCATGTGCGTCTCCTGTCAAATCAGCCGTAACGACCGGTAATGTAGTCTTCTGTCTGTTTCTGCGCTGGCTTGGTAAACAGCGTATCGGTATCGCTGAATTCAATCAGCTCGCCCAGATACATAAACGCGGTGTGATCGGAACAACGCGCCGCCTGCTGCATGTTATGGGTTACGATCACCACGGTGTAGTCCTGCTTCAGCTCGGTGATCAGTTCTTCGATACGACCGGTTGAAATCGGGTCCAGCGCGGAACAAGGCTCATCCAGCAGCAGCACTTCCGGGCGAATCGCAATGCCGCGCGCAATGCACAGACGTTGCTGCTGACCGCCGGAGAGACTGTAACCACTCTGATGCAGCTTGTCTTTGGTTTCATTCCACAGCGCTGCCTTGCTCAACGCCCACTGCACGCGCTCATCCATATCAGCACGTGACAGCTTTTCAAACAAACGCACGCCGAAGGCGATATTGTCGTAAATCGACATCGGGAACGGCGTCGGCTTCTGGAATACCATGCCAACACGGGCGCGCAGCAGGGCAATGTCCTGGCTCGATGCCAGAATATTGTCGCCATCCAGCAGAATTTCGCCTTCTGCACGCTGCTCCGGGTAGAGCGAGTACATTTTGTTGAAGGTACGCAGCAGGGTCGATTTACCACAGCCTGACGGCCCGATAAAAGCGGTGACCTGGTTTTTCGCGATCTCCAGATTGATATTTTTCAGCGCGTGGAATTTCCCGTAATGGAAGTTCAGATTGCGCACCTGAATTTTGCCGGCAGAAGAAGTTGCCATACTCATTGCTCGTCTCTCATGTACCGCGCCGCCGAAGCCGCGCCGGGAAATTAGTGTTTGCTTCTGGCGAAAATTACACGCGCCAGGATGTTCAGCAGCAGTACGCACAGGGTAATGATCAACACACCTGCCCACGCCAGACTCTGCCATTCAGCAAACGGACTCATGGCGAATTTAAAGATGGTCACCGGCAGGTTAGCGATCGGCTGCATCATGTCGGTGCTCCAGAACTGGTTCGACAGCGCAGTAAACAGCAATGGTGCGGTTTCACCGGCAATACGCGCAATCGCCAGCAGCACACCGGTCATAATGCCGGAGACTGACGCCTTCAGAGTGATGGCTGAGATCATCTTCCACTTCGGCGTACCCAGCGCATAAGCCGCCTCACGCATACTATCTGGCACCAGGCGCAGCATGTTCTCGGTGGTGCGGATCACAATCGGAATCTGCAACAGCGCCAGCGCTACCACACCTGCCCAACCGGAGAAGTGCTGCATCTGCGCCACCACGATGGTGTAAACGAACAGCCCCACCACAATCGACGGTGCGGATAACAGGATGTCGTTAATAAAACGAATCACTTCCGCCAGCCAGTGCTTGCGACCATATTCGGCAAGGTAAATACCCGCCATGATGCCCAGCGGCGTACCGACGAAGGTTGACCAGAAAATCAGTAAACCACTACCGGCCAGGGCGTTTGCCAGGCCACCACCCGCGGTGTTGGGCGGCGGGGTCGATTCAGTAAACAGCGACCAGGATAAGCCATCGATACCACGTGAAACGGTAGTGAACAGAATCCAGATCAGCCAGAACAGGCCAAACGCCATCGTCAGTAGCGATAACGTCAGGGCAATTTTATTTTTGGTACTGCGCCATGCCTGCATTTTACGACGTGAGGCTTCCAGCTCGGCGCGCGCCTGCAATTCAATCGTTGTCATGAGCGGGCTCCTTCACTCTTCGCCAGACGCAGGATCATCAGTTTGGAGATCGCCAGCACGATAAAGGTGATAACAAACAGGATCAGCCCCAGTTCCATCAGTGCCGCCACGTGCACGCCGGATTCTGCTTCGGCGAATTCGTTCGCCAGCGCCGAGGTGATGCTGTTGCCCGGCATAAACAGCGACGCGCTGTCGAGCTGGTAGGTGTTACCGATAATAAAGGTGACCGCCATGGTTTCACCCAGCGCACGACCAAGGCCGAGCATCACGCCACCGATGACGCCGTTTTTGGTGAACGGCAGTACGATGCGCCAGATCACTTCCCAAGTGGTGCAGCCGATACCATAGGCTGACTCTTTCATCATCACCGGCGTCTGCTCAAACACATCACGCATCACCGAAGCAATGTAAGGGATGATCATAATGGCCAGAATCACGCCTGCGGCGAGGATGCCGATACCAAACGCCGGGCCGGAAAACAGCGCGCCAACGATCGGGATATTCGACATGATATCGCCCACTGGCGTCTGGAAATATTGCGCAAACAGCGGTGCGAAAATAAACAGACCCCACATGCCGTAGACGATACTGGGGATGGCCGCCAGCAGTTCAATCGCCGTACCAAGCGGACGACGCAACCAGCCCGGCGACAGTTCCGTGAGGAACAGCGCGATACCGAAGCTCACCGGAACGGCGATGATCAACGCTATCACAGAGGTCACGACAGTACCGTAAATCGGTACCAGCGCACCAAATTGCTCATTAGGCGCATCCCAGGTTTTGGTCCACAGGAAAGAGAAGCCAAATTTCTGGATGCTGGGCCAGGAGGAGAAAATCAGGGAGACGATGATGCCACCCAGCAGCAACAACACAATCAGCGCGGAGAGTTTAACCAGCGCGCCGAAAATCATGTCACCTTGTTTGCCAGGGGCTTTAAACGTCGGCTTAGTGGCAGCCATAGAAGTCTCTGTTCTCAGGGAATGACAGGGCGACATGATTATCATGCCGCCCATTGGGTAGGCCAGCATTACGGCTGGCCAGGTCTATCAGTTATTCGAACAGCGCTTTGCCTGAACTGTCTTTGATGTTGGCTTTCCAGGCTGAACGGATCTGCGCGGTTACGCTGTCTGGCAGAGCGGCGTAATCCAGGCTGGTCGCCGTTTTAGCACCGTGTTTGTAAGCCCAGTCAAAGAACTTCAGCACTTCGCTACCTTTATCAGCATTCGCCTGATCTTTGTAAACCAGGATGAAAGTGGTAGAGGAGATCGGCCATGCATCTGCGCCTTTCTGGAAAGTCAGGTCCTGAGCAAAGGTTTCGCTCCAGTTCGCGCCTTTCGCCGCGTTAGAGAAGCTGGTTTCGCTCGGCGATACCGCTTTACCGTCAGCATCCATCAGTTTGGTATAGGTCAGGTTGTTCTGCTTAGCATACGCATATTCTACGTAGCCAATTGAACCCGGCAGACGCTGTACGAATGCAGCCACGCCGTCGTTACCTTTACCGCCCAGACCGGTCGGCCAGTTTACGGTGTTACCTTTACCGATTTTGCTGTTCCACTCTTCGTTCACTTTAGACAGGTAGCTGGTGAAGACGAAAGAAGTACCGGAACCATCAGCGCGGCGTACCACGTTGATGTTGGTGTCAGGCAGTTTCACGCCCGGGTTCAGCTTAGTGATGGCCGGATCGTTCCACTTTTTGATGTTACCCAGGTAGATGTCACCCACGGTTTTACCGTCGAGGGTCAGCTGACCAGATTTGATACCAGGGATGTTGACTGCCAGTACCACGCCACCGATTACGGTCGGGAACTGGAACAGACCATTTTTTTGCAGATCTTCATCTTTCATCGGCGCATCTGACGCACCGAAATCGACGGTTTTAGCGATGATTTGCTTCACGCCGCCTGAAGAACCAATACCCTGATAGTTAACTTTGCTACCGGTGGCTTGCTGGTATTCTGCTGCCCACTTGGCATAAACCGGTGCCGGGAACGTCCCGCCTGCGCCAGTCAGATCGGTTGCTGCAAAAGCAGAGACCGCGCTTACTGCGAAGGTGGCGGCGAGGATTCGGGCTACGGTGCTACGCATCAGTGTCATGTTCCCTCCAGGGGAGTTAAAAAAATCAGGCTCTATGCCATTTTAGTAGGAGTCATTGATTGCTGCTGGAGGGAAAATAGGACAGTTTGATTACAGTCAAATGTACGAAATATGACAGTTTTATGACATCGTTTAAAAATGAAGCGGGACCTGACAGGCCCCGCTTTTCTTACTGATTATTCAACGGTAACTGATTTCGCCAGGTTACGTGGCTGATCAACATCGGTACCTTTAATCAACGCTACGTGGTACGAAAGAAGTTGCAGCGGTACGGTGTAGAAGATGGGCGCAATCACCTCTTCCACATGCGGCAACGAGATAATCTTCATGCCTTCGCTGTCGCTGAAACCCGCATCCTGATCGGCGAACACATACAGCAGACCACCGCGCGCGCGCACCTCTTCAATATTCGACTTCAGCTTTTCCAGTAACTCATTGTTCGGTGCCACCACAATGACCGGCATATCAGCATCAATCAACGCCAGCGGACCGTGCTTCAGTTCACCAGCAGCATAGGCTTCAGCGTGAATGTAGGAGATCTCTTTGAGCTTCAGCGCCCCTTCCATCGCAATCGGGTACTGATCGCCACGGCCAAGGAACAGGGCGTGGTGTTTATCAGAGAAACCTTCCGCCAGACTTTCGATAACCTTGTCCTGCGCCAGCATCTGCTCAATACGGCTCGGCAGCGCCTGTAACGCGTGCACAATCTCGTGCTCGGTGTCGGCAGACATACCCTGCAGGCGACCCAGCTTCGCCACCAGCATCAACAGAACCGTAAGCTGAGTGGTAAAGGCTTTGGTTGAAGCCACACCGATTTCGGTGCCCGCTTTGGTCATCAGCGCCAGATCGGATTCCCGCACCAGCGACGAACCTGCGACGTTACAAATCGCCAGCGAACCGAGGTAGCCCAGCTCTTTCGACAGACGCAGTGCGGCCAGAGTATCCGCAGTTTCGCCCGACTGCGACAGCGTAATCAGCAGGCTATTTTTACGCACGGCGGATTTGCGATAGCGAAATTCAGAAGCGATTTCGACATCGCAGGGAATATTGGCCAGCGACTCAAACCAGTAACGTGACACCATACCGGAATTGTACGACGTCCCGCAGGCGATAATCTGGATATGCTCAACTTTGCTCAGCAGGGCTTCTGCCTGCGGGCCAAGTTCACTGAGATCGACTTCACCGTGGCTAAAACGACCGGTTAAGGTGTTTTTGATTGCCATCGGCTGTTCATAAATCTCTTTCTGCATGTAATGACGATAGACACCTTTGTCACCGGCATCGTACTGCACGTTGGATTCGATCTCTGCGCGATTAACCGGTTTGCCACTGCGATCGACAATTGTCACTTCACGGCGGGTGATCTCGGCGATATCGCCCTCTTCCAGATAGATGAAGCGACGCGTCACCGGCAGCAATGCCAGCTGATCAGAAGCGATAAAGTTTTCGCCCATACCACGACCGACTACCAGCGGGCTACCGGAACGGGCAGCCACCAGCAGTGACGGATCGCGGCTGTCCATGATCACCATGCCGTAAGCACCGCGCAATTGCGGGATCACCCGCAATACCACTTCACGCAGCGAACCGCCCTGCTTCTGCTCCCAGTGCACCAGATGCGCCACCACTTCGGTGTCGGTTTCTGAGGCAAACTGGTAGCCACGTTCAATCAGTTGTGCACGCAGTGGCTCATGGTTCTCAATGATGCCGTTATGCACAATGATGATGTGCTCAGAAATATGCGGATGCGCATTCGCTTCTGAGGGTTCACCATGCGTTGCCCAGCGGGTGTGAGCGATACCGGTGCCACCAATCAACGGCTGTTGTTCCGCCGCCTCTGCCAGCTTCTGCACTTTGCCGAGGCGACGCAGACGCGTCACATGGCCCTGACGGTCAACGACGGCCAGACCAGCCGAATCGTAACCGCGATATTCGAGACGACGCAGACCTTCCAGCAGAATCTCTGCAATGTCGCGCTGTGCTACTGCACCAACAATTCCACACATAATAGTTTCCTGACTTCATGGCTTTCGGCCATTGCGTTGTCATCTGACCTGATATCCGGCATTGCCGGTTCCCCGAGCCTTGTAGAGAGTGGGGATAGAGTTATAGGTACTGCATAAGGCCGGTCTTTGCCGGCCATTAAAAATTACTTTTTCTTCACCGGACGCTGCCAGCCTGCTTTCTGGTTCTGTTCTTTACGGTTATAAACCAGAACGGCGGCAGGGACGTCTTTCATCACTGTGGTGCCTGCGGCGATAGTCGCACCACTGGCCACGGTCACCGGAGCAACCAGTTGAGTGTCGGAGCCAACAAACACGTTATCGCCAATGATGGTTTTCGATTTGTTGGCGCCATCGTAATTACAGGTGATGGTGCCCGCGCCGATATTCACATCCTCGCCGATCTCCGCATCACCCAGATAGGAGAGATGGCCGGCTTTCGATCCTTTACCCAGGCTGGCTTTTTTCATTTCAACAAAATTACCGACGTGCGCCTTCTCACCCAGTTCACTGCCGGGGCGCAGACGGGCAAACGGGCCGACAGTACAAGCCGCCGCCAGACTGGCATCTTCGATCACCGAATACGCGCTGATTTCACAGTCATCGGCAATCACGCTGTTTTTGATGATGCAACCCGCTGCGATTTTCACGCGATCGCCCAGCGTCACGTTACCTTCAATGATCACATTGGTATCGATTTCGACATCGCGCCCGTGTTGCAACGTACCACGCAGATCAAAACGCGCCGGGTCGCGCAACATGACGCCAGCCAGCAACAATCTTTCGGCCTGTTCAGCCTGATACGCACGTTCCAGCGTAGCCAGTTGCAGACGATTGTTCACGCCGTCGGTTTCGCTGATGCGCGCTGGATGGACTGCCTGCACGACACGGCCTTCCTGATGCGCCATGGCAATGATGTCGGTGATATAAAACTCGCCCTGAGCATTGTTGCTGTTCAGCTGAGAAAGCCAGCGTTTGAGATCGCCGCCGTTAGCAACCAGGATGCCGGTGTTGATTTCCTGAATTTTCAGCTGTTCTGCCGAGGCATCTTTTTGCTCCACGATGCCGGTGATGGTGTCATGTTGACGCACGATGCGGCCATAACCGGTGGGATTGTCGAGCACCACCGTCAGCAGCCCGATGCCGCCCGCGGGTTTAGCGGCGCGCAGGCGCTGCAACGTTTCCTGCGAGATCAGGGGGACATCGCCGTACAACATCAGAATATCTTCGTCATCGGCGAAAAAAGGAGCCGCCTGCTGCATCGCGTGTCCGGTGCCAAGCTGCTGTGCCTGAAGTACCCAGTTCAGGGTGTTCCCGGAAAGCTGAGCTTTGAGTTGATCGCCGCCATGACCATACACCAGATGGATTTGCTGTGCGCCCAGCCCGGTGGCGGCATCAATCACATGCTGAACCATCGATTTTCCTGCCAGGGTATGCAGAACTTTGGGGAGATCGGAATACATACGGGTGCCCTTGCCAGCAGCAAGAATCACCACACTCATCGCAGTTGTAGACATAACCATCCTGACTCAGTTTTAGCTTTCGAAAGTTTAAGGTTTACCCCTGAGATTACTACATTTTTCTCGGATCGAAATTAGGGGGATGATGAAAGGTGCTACACGCATGATGCGGCATTGCGCAATAAATTGCGCCGCTACGGTCAGCGCACACATTGGTAGCGGCGCGATTTATCGGGCTAAGTGCGCAGATAAAAAAAATGCCAGCCCAAAGGGCTGGCATTTCGTGACGCATAAAGCCTGATTACATCGCTTTTTTGGTCAGCTCGATAACACGCAGTTTCGCGATAGCTTTCGCCAGTTCAGCAGAGGCCTGTGCGTAGTCCACGTCACCGTGGCTGCTGCTCATGTGCTCTTCTGCTTTACGTTTCGCTTCCAGCGCGCGCGCCTCGTCAAGGTCTTCACCGCGAATCGCGGTGTCGGCCAGAACGGTGGTGCTACCCGGCTGTACTTCCAGCACGCCGCCAGAGAGGTAGATATACTCCTCTTCGCCGTGCTGTTTTACGATGCGAATCATACCAGGCTTGATGGCAGTCAGGAGCGGTGCGTGACCCGGGAAAATACCCAGTTCACCTTCGCTACCTGACACCTGGATCTTCTGCACCAGACCGGAGAACATTTGTTGCTCCGCGCTGACCACATCCAGGTGATAAGTCATAGCCATATCATTCCTCCCGGGAAACCGTAATTACAGTTTCTTCGCTTTTTCCACGGCTTCGTCGATCGCGCCAACCATGTAGAAAGCCTGCTCTGGCAGATGGTCGAATTCACCTTCCATGATGCCTTTGAAGCCACGGATGGTGTCTTTCAGCGATACGTACTTACCTGGAGAACCGGTGAACACTTCAGCAACGAAGAACGGCTGAGACAGGAAGCGCTGAATCTTACGCGCACGTGCCACCAGCAGTTTGTCGTCTTCAGACAGCTCGTCCATACCGAGGATGGCGATGATGTCTTTCAGTTCCTGGTAACGTTGCAGCAGTGACTGTACGCCACGCGCGACATCGTAGTGCTCCTGACCAACAACCAGCGGGTCCAGCTGACGGCTGGTGGAATCCAGCGGGTCAACGGCCGGGTAGATACCCAGAGAGGCGATCTGACGGCTCAGGGTTACGGTTGAGTCCAGGTGGGCGAAGGTGGTCGCCGGAGACGGGTCAGTCAAGTCATCCGCAGGGACGTAAACGGCCTGTACGGAAGTGATTGAACCGGTCTTGGTGGAGGTAATACGCTCCTGCAACACACCCATCTCTTCAGCCAGAGTCGGCTGATAACCTACCGCTGAAGGCATACGACCCAGCAGTGCAGAAACTTCTGTACCGGCCAGGGTGTAACGATAGATGTTGTCGATGAACAGCAGTACGTCACGGCCTTCATCACGGAATTTTTCCGCCATGGTCAGACCGGTCAGTGCTACGCGCAGACGGTTACCCGGCGGCTCGTTCATCTGGCCATACACCAGCGCTACTTTATCGATAACGTTGGAGTCAGTCATTTCGTGGTAGAAGTCGTTACCCTCACGAGTACGCTCACCCACACCGGCAAATACCGAGTAACCTGAGTGCTCAGCCGCGATGTTACGGATCAGCTCCATCATGTTTACGGTTTTACCTACACCCGCACCACCGAACAGACCGACTTTACCGCCCTTAGCGAACGGACACATCAGGTCGATAACCTTGATGCCGGTTTCCAGCAGTTCCTGCGAGTTAGACTGCTCTTCATAAGAAGGTGCTGCACGGTGAATAGAGGAAACCTCTACTGCGCTGCCGTCTTCTTCTTTCAGGTCGCCTTTCATGTCGATCGGCTCGCCCAGCACGTTCATGATACGGCCGAGGGTTGCTTTACCAACCGGTACCTGGATCGGTTTTTTCAGGTCAGTCACTTCCAGACCGCGCTTCAGGCCGTCAGAAGTACCCATGGCGATGGTACGAACCACGCCACCACCCAGCTGCTGCTGAACTTCCAGCACCAGACGAGCATCACCATTCTTAACCTCAAGGGCGCTGTACACTTGCGGTACTGCATCCTGAGGGAACTCGACGTCAACTACGGCGCCGATAATCTGGACAATCTTTCCAGCTGCCATCTTGAATCCTCTACCTAATTCCAAACCTGGTTAAACCGCGGAGGCCCCCGAGACGATCTCGGTAAGTTCCTGGGTGATGCTGGCCTGACGAGCTTTGTTGTAAACCAACTGCAGCTCTTTGATCAGATTTCCGCCGTTATCGGTTGCGGCTTTCATCGCCACCATACGTGCGGCCTGCTCACTGGCCAGGTTTTCCACCACACCCTGATAAACCTGCGATTCGACATAACGACGCAGCAGGGTATCCAGCAGCGCTTTCGGATCGGGTTCGTACAGGTAATCCCAGGTCTTCGCCTTCATCTCTTCTTCACCTTCCGCTGGCGGTAACGGCAGCAGTTGGGTAATGGTCGGAGTCTGAGACATGGTGTTATTAAACTTGTTGCTGACGACATACAGCTTGTCGATGCGGCCTTCATCATAAGCCTGCAACATCACTTTTACCGGGCCGATCAATTCAGACAGTGAAGGCTTATCGCCCATGCCTGTAACCTGCGCCACGATGTTGCCACCAACAGAGCCGAAGAAACCCAGCCCTTTGGAACCGATAATCGCCAGATCGCTCTGTACGCCTTTATCAGTCCAGGCTTTCATTTCTGCCAGCACTTTTTTGAACAGGTTAATGTTCAAACCACCACAAAGCCCGCGGTCAGTCGAAACGACCAGGTAGCCGACGCGCTTAACGTCACGCTCATCCAGGTAAGGGTGCTTGTATTCCAGATTACCTAACGCAAGGTGACCAATCACTTTGCGCATGGTATCTGCATACGGACGACTGGCCGCCATGCGTTCCTGCGTTTTACGCATCTTGGAGGCGGCGACCATTTCCATTGCTTTGGTAATCTTCTGCGTGTTTTTCACGCTTCCGATCTTGGATCGTATTTCTTTTGCGCCGGCCATTAGCTTCTCCTCAAAGCCTTGCGGCCTGCCTTTTCAGACAAGCCGCCAGACATTACCAGGACTGGGTTGCTTTGAACGTTTCGAGGAGGCCTTTCAGCTTCTCTTCGATTTCGTTGTTGAAGTTACCAGACTGGTTGATTTCAGCCATCAGCTCGGCGTGATCGCGGTCTGCAAACGCCAGCAGCGCTGCTTCGAAGCTACCAATTTTTGCCAGCTCAACGTCGTTCAGGAAGCCACGCTCTGCAGCAAACAGCACCAGACCCTGCTGCGCGATAGACATCGGCGCATACTGTTTCTGTTTCAGCAGCTCGGTCACTTTCTGACCGTGGCTCAGCTGTTTACGGGTTGCATCATCCAGATCAGAAGCGAACTGAGAGAACGCTGCCAGTTCACGATACTGTGCCAGAGCGGTACGGATACCACCGGACAGTTTCTTGATGATCTTGGTCTGCGCTGCACCACCCACACGGGATACCGAGATACCCGGGTTAACTGCCGGACGAATACCGGAGTTGAACAGGTTAGATTCCAGGAAGATCTGACCATCGGTGATTGAAATCACGTTGGTCGGAACGAACGCAGAAACGTCACCCGCCTGGGTTTCGATGATCGGCAGTGCAGTCAGAGAACCGGTCTTACCTTTCACTTCACCATTGGTGAAACGCTCAACGTAATCAGCGGTAACGCGTGATGCACGCTCCAGCAGACGAGAGTGGAGGTAGAACACGTCGCCAGGGAATGCTTCACGACCCGGCGGACGACGGAGCAGCAGAGAAATCTGACGGTAAGCAACAGCCTGCTTAGACAGGTCATCGTATACGATCAGCGCATCTTCACCACGGTCACGGAAGTATTCGCCCATTGCGCAACCAGCATATGGTGCCAGGTATTGCAGTGCAGCAGATTCAGAAGCAGAAGCCACAACCACGATGGTGTTAGCCAGTGCACCGTGTTCTTCCAGCTTACGTACCACGTTAGAGATGGTAGAAGCTTTCTGACCAATCGCAACGTACACGCATTTGATGCCTGAATCGCGCTGGTTGATGATGGCGTCGATGGCCATCGCAGTTTTACCGGTCTGACGGTCACCGATGATCAGCTCACGCTGGCCACGGCCGATTGGAATCATCGCATCGACAGATTTGTAACCAGTCTGAACTGGCTCATCAACAGACTGACGATCGATAACGCCCGGAGCAATCACTTCAACCGGCGAGAAGCCGTCGTTTTCGATTGCGCCTTTACCGTCGATTGGAGCACCCAGGGTGTTCACAACGCGACCCAGCAGGCCACGACCAACCGGTACTTCCAGAATACGGCCAGTACACTTAACCTTCATGCCTTCGGCGAGGTCAGCATACGGACCCATCACCACCGCACCTACAGAGTCACGCTCGAGGTTCAGGGCGATAGCGTAACGGTTACCCGGCAGGGCAATCATCTCACCCTGCATCACATCGGCCAGGCCGTGTACGCGGATGATACCGTCACTTACAGAAACAATAGTACCTTCATTGTGAGCTTCGCTCACGACATTGAACTGAGCAATGCGCTGCTTGATCAGTTCGCTGATTTCGGTGGAATTCAGTTGCATATGCTCCAGTCCCCTTAAGACTGCAAGGCGTCTGCCAGACGCTCAAGACGGCCGCGAACGCTGCCATCAATCACCAGATCACCCGCACGGATGACCACGCCTGCCATTACAGACTTATCAATTTTGCAATTCAGCTTAACTTTGCGTGACAGACGTTTTTCCATCGCGGCGCTGATTTTCGTCAGCTGGCCGTCGCTCAGCGTACTGGCAGAAATCACATCAACTTCGGCCGTCGCTTCGTGAGCGTCACGCAGTTGAATGAACTGTTCCAGTACATCTGGAAGCGCTGTCAAACGTCCGTTTTCCGCCATCACCTTAATCAGGTTCTGAGCGTATTCATCCAGTTGATCACCACAGACTGCGATGAAAGAAGCAGATAAGGCTTCCGGTGCTAAGGCACCGGAAAGGAGATCTGCCATCTGTTCGTTGCCAGCCACTTCTGCGGCAAACGCCAGCATGTTTTGCCAGCGCTCGATACTTTGATGCTCAACAGCAAAGTCAAAAGCTGCTTTGGCGTAGGGGCGAGCTACAGTAATCAGTTCAGACATCAGCCCCTCCCTCCTTACAGTTCAGCGACCAGTTTATCAACGATGTCGCTGTTAGCAGCTTCATCAACGGAACGTTCGATGATCTTCTCGGCGCCAGCTAATGCCAGCAACGCGACTTGCTTACGCAGCTCTTCGCGGACACGTGAACGCTCGGCTTCGATTTCTGCCTGCGCCTGCGCCACGATGCGGTTACGTTCAGTCTCAGCTTCAGTTTTCACTTCGTCCAGAATCTGGGCACGGCGTTTGTTCGCCTGCTCGATAATGACCTGGGCTTCTTCTTTAGCTTTTTTCAGCTGGTCGGTCGCATTGGCCTGCGCGAGATCCAAATCTTTCTTCGCGCGTTCAGCAGAAGCAAGGCCATCAGCAATTTCTTTCTGGCGCTTTTCGATGGCAGCCATAATCGGCGGCCATACGTACTTCATGCAGAACGCGACAAACAGGATGAACGCGATGGCCTGGCCGAGGATTGTTGCATTAATGTTCACAGCACAATGCCTCTTATTAAGTTAACTTGCTCTGCCGTTATCAATGATAAGCGGCAGAATCCGTTTCTCACCACACCCGGTGTCATGAGAAACAAAGGCTATCAGGCTTAGGCGACAGCAAACATCACGTAGAGACCCAGACCAACAGCGATCATCGGGATTGCATCCACCAGACCCATTACAACAAAGAACTGCGTGCGCAGCAGAGGAATCAGGTCCGGCTGACGCGCAGCGCCTTCCAGGAATTTTCCACCGAGGATGCCGATACCGATCGCAGCACCGATTGCCGCCAGGCCCATCATCACAGCGGCAGCCATGTACAGCAGATCCATATTCAGGTTTTCCATGACAGTCTCCAGTTTGTTTCAGTTAAAAGCTAAGTAGTTGAGATAAAAATCAATGCTCTTCAGATGCCATCGACAGATAGACGATCGTGAGGACCATGAAAATGAAAGCCTGCAGCGAAATGATCAGGATGTGGAAAATGGCCCACGGCACATTCAACACCCATTGCGACCACCACGGCAGCAGACCGGCAATCAGGATAAAGATCAGCTCACCCGCATACATGTTGCCGAACAGTCGCAGACCGAGTGAAACCGGTTTGGACAGCAGGCTAACACCTTCAAGAATCAGGTTGATGGGGATGAAGATCGGGTGATTAAAAGGCTGCAGCGTCAGCTCTTTGGCGAAGCCACCTACACCTTTCATTTTGATGCTGTAGAACAGAATCAAAATAAATACGCCCAGCGCCATAGACAGCGTGATGTTCACGTCCGCAGACGGCACGACGCGCAGCGCCGGCAGGCCTAAATAGTGCTCACCGATAAACGGCAGCAGGTCGATAGGCAGCAGATCCATGAAGTTCATCAGGAAGACCCAGACGAAAATCGTCAGAGCCAGCGGGGCGATAAGTTTGCTTTTACCGTGGTACATGTCGCGCACGTTGTTATCAACGAAGCCGACAACCAATTCGATAGCCGCTTGTAATTTCCCTGGCACACCGCTGGTGGCGCTTTTTGCCACTTTACGGAACAACACCAGGAAGATAAGTCCCAGCACCAGAGAGAAAAACATGGAATCGATATTTAATACCCAGAACGTCGCGGGAGCGTCGTGCGGATTCACTAACTCGAAAGTACGCAGGTCCAGCTGAAGGTTATTCAGGTGGTGACCTATGTATTCTTGCGGAGTAGAGATTTCTCCTGCAGCCATGATGCCTCTTACCCTTTGTTGTTAATTACAGCCGGTGCGACGATCTGCACCACCAGCACCGATAACCAGGTGATTGCGACTGGCCAGAAGACCGCCCCAAACACACCCAACGCCACAATGAGAAAAATAATGGTGGCGAACACCTTTAACACTTCACCGAAGGCGAAGCTCCAGGCTACACGCCCTTTGGCCGGTGTTTGCCCCTGCAGGCGCCAGGCTAAAAACATAAACAACACATTCGGCAGCCAGGCTGCCAGCCCACCCGCGATGGCGGAGGCACCCCAGATAACATCTTTCAGGGCAAACAACGCACCGATTACGACAAATGTCACCAGCTGAAAAAGCAGCACGGTTCGGGCTAATTTTACACTGTAAAGAGACACTGACATGGTGCTGAACTCTCCTGCCCCGAACGGGGTATGTCGCGTGTCGTATAAGACTGCCTTTACTCATTTGAGTCAAGCAGCAAAAGCCGTGCAAATTATACGGGCCGCACCTGCGATTTCAATCGCTAAGTAGCGAAAAGGTGAACAATTATTTAAATTTCTTTCCGGAGGGCTATTTCTCAAAAGATTCACATCGGAGAATGATGGATTCATGAGGTGAAATTGCGCCTGCCACTTGCTTTTAAAGCGTGCTTCAGATCACATTATAAGCATATGGACATGATGTGATTTTGTTTTGAACAAATAAATACCAATTTCGAATCGGACAAAAAAGTCCAGTTATCAGAAAGATAAAATTATAATCAGGCCACATCGGCTGGATTAACGATAAAAACACTCTATTGACATCTCACAGCGTAATAAAATCGCAAAACTGATATTACGCACGCCGATTTATTGCAGAGTTATATTTTCTGGCGTGACTATTCTTTCGCGTAAATACACCCAGAGAAGTGATCTAACTGATAATGAAATGTGAATTAAACGTTAAATGTAACAGAGCTTTTCGGATAATTTCCGCCAGGAATGTTAACTCGCTTCCCCTGCCCTGCTGAATAAATCTCTTTATCGCCTGTCGTTCGATTGCTGCTTTTTTATCCACCCCATCAGGTAACTCAAATGGTATAGATTGGTCTTAATCCATACCATTTTCAGGGCTATTGACGGGCGATAACCACCAGATGACGTTCCCCATCCAGCTCAGGTACCTGCAACGGATAAACCTCTTGCACCACAAAACCTGCTGGTAAGGTGGTCATTTCATCATCCGGACGTACCCCTTTCAGGGCATAGAAATGTCCCTGTGCCGAAGGCAGATGATGGCACCAGTTCACCATATCCTCAAGCGAAGCGAAAGCACGGCTGATCACCCCATCAAAAGGCGGCTCTGCCGGGAAATCTTCAACACGGCTCTGCACTGGCGTAACATTAGTGAGCCCTAACTCATGTTGCACCTGACGGAGAAAACGAACCCGTTTGCCGAGGCTATCCAACAGCGTGAAATGCGCCTGTGGCCGCACAATCGCCAGCGGAATACCCGGTAATCCCGGCCCGGTTCCCACATCAATGAAGCGATCACCCTGTAAATGCGGCTCTACTACGATGCTATCGAGAATATGACGTACCAGCATTTGCTGCGGATCGCGCACGGATGTCAGGTTGTAGGCTTTATTCCATTTATGCAGCAACTCAACATAACCAACCAGCTGTTGTTTTTGTTGATCGGAGAGAGAAATGTTTGCCGCTTTCAGCAGCGCGGAGAGTTTGTTAATCACGACGAGAATTCCATTAACGGGGGCGAGCAGGCCCGCCCCGTGGTCTATCAGGCGCTTTTACGCAGCAGGCCCTGTTTTTTCAGGTAAATCAGCAAAATGGAGATCGCAGCGGGTGTGATACCAGAAATGCGTGACGCCTGACCAATCGAGCTAGGTTTGTGATCGTTGAGTTTCGCAATCACTTCATTCGACAGACCAGAAACCTGACGGTAATCAAGCGTGGCAGGCAACAACGTGTTTTCATTGCGCTGCTGGCGATCAATTTCTTCCTGCTGACGCGCAATGTAACCTTCGTATTTCACCTGGATTTCGACCTGCTCCGCAGCCTGTTCATCGGCCAGTGCCGGACCATAGCTGTTCAGCGAGGTCAGCAGCGCATAGGTCATTTCCGGACGACGCAGTAAATCTTCACCACTGGCTTCTTTGGTCAGCGGCGAGCTGGTGATGCTGTTCACTTCGGCCACGTTGTCCGATTTTGGATGCACCCACAGATCGCGCAGACGCTGACGTTCCTGCTCAATCGCTTCCAGTTTCTGGTTATAACGCGCCCAACGCGCATCATCCACCAGACCCAACTCACGACCAGTTTCCGTCAGACGCAAATCCGCGTTGTCTTCACGCAGCATCAGACGATATTCCGCGCGTGAAGTAAACATACGGTACGGTTCTTTGGTTCCCAGCGTGCACAGATCATCAACCAGCACACCCATATAAGCCTGATCGCGACGTGGCGCCCAGCCTTCTTTATCGGCTGATTGACGAGCGGCGTTCAGACCCGCCAGCAGACCCTGTGCCGCCGCTTCTTCGTAGCCGGTGGTACCGTTGATCTGACCCGCGAAGAACAGACCCTGGATATATTTGCTTTCCAGTGTCAGTTTCAGGTCACGTGGGTCGAAAAAGTCATACTCGATGGCATAGCCCGGACGCACAATCTTCGCGTTTTCCAGGCCTTTCATCGAACGAACGATTTGCATCTGCACATCAAATGGCAGGCTGGTGGAAATACCGTTCGGGTAGATTTCGTTGCTGGTCAGCCCTTCCGGTTCAAGGAAGATCTGATGCGAGTTACGATCGGCAAAGCGCATCACTTTATCTTCGATCGACGGGCAGTAACGGGGTCCGATCCCTTCGATAACCCCGGCATACATCGGGCTACGATCGAGGTTGTTGCGGATCACATCGTGAGTTTGTTCATTGGTATGGGTGATCCAGCACGGCACCTGCTGTGGATGCTGCGCGATATTGCCCATAAATGAGAACACCGGCATCGGGTTATCACCGTGCTGCGGTGATAACTGACTGAAATCAATGGTACGCGCATCAATACGCGGCGGAGTACCGGTCTTCAGGCGACCCACGCGCAGCGGCAGTGCACGCAGGCGTTTGGACAACGGGATCGACGGCGGATCGCCTGCACGACCACCGCTGTAGTTATCCATACCGATATGAATTTTGCCGTCGAGGAATGTCCCGACAGTCAGCACGACGGTTTTGGCACGGAATTTCAGACCCATCTGCGTCACAGCGCCGACGACACGATCGTTTTCCACAATCAGATCGTCAACCGCCTGTTGGAAGATCATCAGGTTAGGCTGATTCTCCAGTGCAGAACGCACTGCCTGACGATACAGCACGCGGTCAGCCTGGGCACGGGTAGCACGCACCGCCGGGCCTTTGCTCGCGTTTAGTATCCTAAACTGGATACCCGCTTTGTCGATTGCCGTTGCCATCAAACCGCCGAGGGCATCCACTTCCTTCACCAGGTGTCCTTTGCCGATGCCACCGATTGCCGGGTTGCAGGACATTTGTCCCAGCTTATCAATGTCATGGGTGAGTAACAGGGTTTGCTGACCCATTCGGGCAGCTGCCATCGCGGCCTCTGTGCCCGCATGACCACCACCAATTACGATGACGTCAAAAGGATCTGGATAAAACATGAAGTGGTACCTCGTTAATGTTCGGACAGGGATCGTTGCCCTGGGCGGTGGATTCTACTGAAATTCTGTCTGCGGTGAAAGTCGCGGGATCCTGAGGTTTAAAAGAAAGGATCTTTATTCTTTGGATGATCTTCCTGTTAGATCTCTTATTAGGATCGCGGTTCGCTGTTGATAACCTAAAAAAGCACTTAAGTAACAGCATCCTGGTCTGGATCATTTGCTGTGAATGATCGGTGATCCTGATCCGTATAAGCTGAGATCAAAATGCCTGGTTATCCACAGCTCAGAAAAGCATCATCGGTTATTCTTGGGATAACTACCGGTTATACGCATGATTTAGGCTGTGTTATCCACAAGGGATCGGGAAATAAAAAGCATAAAACAGCGGAAAACTCTGGGGATCGCCTCGATTTCACGATCCCCCACCAGCCTGGATCGTCTTATAACTGTGTTTGCCAGCTTGCCAGCCACACTTCTGCCGGATCTTCCGGAATCTCATGCTCCAGCACGTCGATCTCCAGGCGATCGCCAATACGTTTAGCGCCCAGCTGGTTCAGTTGATCTTCCAGCGTTCTGATCGCGCCACAAAACAGATCGTATTCGTGGTTGCCAATGCCTACTGCGCCAAAACGAACGGCTGAGAGATCCGGTTGAGTCTCTTTTAATGCTTCATAGAATGGCAGCAGGTTATCAGGCAGCTCACCCGCTCCGTGCGTTGAGGTCACAATCAGCCAGATACCTTCCTGCGGCACTTCATCCAGCTCCGGTCCATGCAGCACCGCGGTAGAGAAGCCCGCATCCTGCAGTTTTTCTTCCAGATGTTCGGCGACATATTCGGCGCTGCCAAGGGTACTGCCAGTGATTAACGTAATATCGGCCATGATGCTCTCCGGAACTCAAAGGCGAGCATTGTACGCTGTGATTAAGCCGTGATCCACCTGTGGAAAACAGGGTTAATAACGAAAAGCACGGGCTGCCAGGCTGCATCCCAGGTGAGATCCGCCTGGGATAAGTGTGTGCACAATAAAAGGAAGGGATCAGGGCTTGATGGTTCGCATGATCGGGTTTTGCAGGGAGATCAGGGTTTCAGTGGACTGAATTTCGTCAATGGTCTGGATCTTGTTGATCAGCACCTGTTGCAGGGCATCAATTGAACGGCACATGACTTTAATAAAGATGCTGTAGTGGCCGGTGGTGTACCAGGCTTCGACCACTTCGTCCAGCGCCTCCAGCTTGCTTAGCGCTGCGGGATAGTCGCGCGCACTTTTCAGGATAATGCCAATGAAACAACAGACGTCAAAGCCCAACTGGCGAGGATCGATCTCAACCCTGGTACCGAGAATGATGCCAGCCTGACGCATCTTCTCGACGCGCACGTGAATCGTGCCAGGACTGACATTGAACTGTTTGGCCAGCTCGGCGTAGGCTGTACGCGCATTCTCCAGCAGGGCATTTAAAATGCCGCGATCCAGGTTATCCAGTTGCACATGTTCCGCCATTTCCTTCCCTCTTAAACTTGTCTTCAGTGAACAGAGGAGAATGTGCAGCAAAATGGCGGAGCAGGCAAGGCGCAGACAGCGGAGGTGCCGCTGCCTGCACGCTTTTAGCGCTTACGCCACAAGGTGACCTGCGCCAGCGTGTGCTGGAACTTGCGCGCCGTTTCGCGAATCACGAAAGGCACATCCTGCGGGGTTGCTATCTCCTCGAATTCATCGCGCAGCAAACGTTGCAGCGTCTGATATGTCGTCAGTGCTTCACCGTTTTCCCGCACGCCACCCAGCCAGTTTTCCTTCGGGGTGAAATCTTCCAGCCAGGTATAAGGTGATGACAACACCAGCAGGCCACCAGAACGAATCATCGGCGCGACATCCTGGAGAAAGCGCTTCGGTTGACGCAGGCGATCCAGCAGATTGGATGCCAGCACCAGATCGTAACGATCCGGTTGTGGCTTGAGGTTACAGGCATCGCCCTGTACGAACTGAATACGCTGTGCCTGCTCATCCGTAAGATCAAACTCTTTCAGACGCACCTGGCGATACTCCACCAGCTCACCCTCTTCCGGCACCACATAGCGGAAATCCTCACCGGAGGTCAGTTGCAGCGCCACATCAATAAAGCGTGCCGAGTAATCCATACCGACCACCTGCCCGAAGTGGCGCGCCAGTTCAAAGCTGGCGCGGCCGGTCGCACAGCCGATATCCAGCGCCTGGCCGCGCTGGGTACAATGCGGCAACAGCAGCGAGACGAGGTTTTCCGCATAATTAGGTACGCCGAAGTAGCGTGGCCCGTACTGGAAATCGAGATACTGCGACACCATGCTGTCGGTTTCATACGGGTTCAGTGCCATGGTTTCCTCGTGTGAGGACACCACATAACGGAAACCGGCGTGCTGGAAGAAGTGGCGACGGAAGGCATAGCGTGAAGACTTCAGCGCTTCGTTACCGGTAGAAATCCAGCTGCCGCCTTTGATCAACGCATGTTTGCCATCAAAGGTGGGGGTAGAGAAGTCATCGTACAGGGGATGTACCTTAAAGCCCTCAAAGCCGTTGATAGGCGTGGTGGTCCATTGCCAGACGTTACCGACGATATCGAAAAACTCGCCCTGACTGAAGCGATCCACCGGGCAGGAAGACGCCCAGTACGCCAGATTGATGTTGCCTGGCGCGTCATGCCAGTCCGGCTGATCGCCGCTGACTAATTCACGCAGCTGCATCCACTCGGCTTCGCAGGGGAGCTGGATGGCTTTGCCGGTTTCTTCTGCCAGCCAGCGGCAAAACGCTGCCGCTTCCAGCTGATTGACTTCTGCTGGCCAGTCCCACGGCATTGCCACTTCTTCGGTCATCAGACGGAGTTTTAGCTGATCGGGTTGCTGAATATCACCAACCCAAAAGGTGGGCATCCGTGCTTTGGAAAACTCGCGCCAGCCCCAGCCTTCGTCATCCCACCAGCGTCGTTGCTGGTAGCCCCCTGCGGCAACGAAGGCATAATATTCCGCATTGCTGACCAGCATCCTGCTGGCTTTAAACGGTTTTAGCTCGGTTGTCTTGCTGCCATATTCGTTATCCCAGCCGTAGGTATCTTCAGTTTTGCCCTGTTGCACACGGCCGCCGGGCATAGCAATCAATGCGTTAGCCGGAACCTTGCGACGATCATGTCGGGCCTGCGGACATGCTGGCCAATGCGGCTGTGGTTTTACCCATTCAATCGGCAGCTGGCGCATCAGCACGCTGGAGGTTTCCAGATGGATGCGCTCATGTTCGATACCCATCAAAATCACCCATGCCGGACTATCCCAGTCGATAGGTAATTCCAGCGGCATGGTCTGGATCAATTCGCTGACCAGGCTTTTAACCTTGCCGCGATAGTCGCGGACTTCCGCCACTGTCGGCCAGGCATAATGGCTATCGTCGAGATCGTCCCAGCTCATTTCATCCACGCCGATCGCCATCATCGCTTCAATACGATCGTCGACGCGCTGATCGAGATAACCACCCGCCATCAGCTTATTAATGTAGAAAGTGGCGGTATGGCCAAAATAGAAGATCAGCGGATGGCGCAGGGAAATCGCTTTATTGAAATATGCACGTTCGTCGGCAAGGCAATCGAACAGGCTTTCATAGAGCGTCCAGGTTTGCAGAAAGTAGGTCAGCAGCTCGGCGCGTTTTTGTTCTGAATTCTGGCCGGAGAGCCGCAGCGTGCGGGTTGGTGTTGGCAGGGCGATGGTCACGGTGTGCTCCAGTTTGCTCAATGTGAGAACTTATCACTATAGCAAATAAGCATTTCCGCCAGATGACTTAACGCTTCCAGCGGCGCAGCAGGCGGCTTTTCAGTCCGGTGTCAAAGCGCCAGATATGATCGAAAATACGCAGGATGCCGGGTTTGCCATGCGCGGACATCGCCACCGCATGAAAACGCTGCTGATTATGGCGCTGGCGTTGTTTGACGGCGTTAACAACCTCTTCCGGTAAACGTTGAGCGATAAAATCGGAAACGATCACCGCATCGGCTTCCTGCCACAGGCTGCCTTCCATCCGCGCCACCACTGCCGCCAGGCAGGCGGCCAGATCGGTACCGCCACGAAAACGCTGGCTGAGAAAACGTATCGCCTGTTCGATGCCGTTATCAGCGGTCAGTTCATAACCGATCACTTCATGGGCGAACAGCATGATGTAGCAACGGCGTTTATCTGCCAGCGCGACTTTCAGCAGCGCCAGGCAAAAGGCTTTGGCACAGCGTTCATTAAAACCGCCCATGGAACCGGAGGTATCGACACAGACGATAAAGGGGCCACGCGGTTGTTCTTCATGCTGCTGGTGGCTGACCGGTCGCAGCGTGACTTTTTCATGCCAGGCTTCACCTTGCAGGCGGTAAGTCAGCAGACGCTTCTCTACCAGGCGGCGATAAAACTCCAGCTCCAGCTCACTGATGCTCAGCGTTGCCAGTTCGGGCGGCAACAGGCGCAGTACATCATCGCTCTGATGAAGGCCGCTGACTTCTTCCGGCACATTATCGGGTTCGCGCACCAGCTGGTGAAACTCTTCCAGCGGCGCATCCTGCGACGGCACTGCTTTTGCTTCACGGCTGCGACCCAACTGTTGTGCCAGCTTCATCAGTTCCGGCTGCTGAGCAAGAAAATCGCCGTACTGGACGATCAACTCATAATCACCATGCTGCAACGGCGCTTTGCTCATATCCCATAAGCGCCCGGCAGCGGCTTCATCATCATCGGTGAGAATCGGAGCCAGCTGGCCGCTCAGCGCCATGCGTTGTTGCAGCTCCGCCATCAGGCGCTCGCGCTGCTGTTCCAGCAATTGCTGGTTCAGCGTCAGGGTTTGCAACGTCAGGCTAAGCCGCCAGCGTTGCAGGAACAGGGTGTGCTGCGCGTTGCTCAGCTGGTCGCTATCAGTATGCAGCAGCAGTTTGCTGGCTTCTTCAATAAAGGGTGACGGCAGGCTTTTCAGCTGCGTCATGATGGCGGGTAGCTGCTGGCTGAATTCATGCGGGGTGAGCAATTGCGCCTGCTGGAACAGCTGAAACTCCTGCCCCAGCGCCTCTGGCACTGCCGTGTTTTTCATCTGTTCGGCGATTTCAGAACGCCAGCGCGGCAGGTCACGCATCATCGCCTGTTTCAGGCGGGGGAATTTCTCAAAAAACATCGCCAGCTGTGGCGACGCGAGCAAAGCCAGAATTAACTCTTCGATCAGCTCGGTTTCGCCAATCGACAGCAGCGTGCTCAGCGCCTCCAGCGAGATCATTTACGCGCCTGTTTCAGCTGTTCCGCCACATCCTGCAGGCTGGTTTCAATGCGTGCCAGCCAGTCGTCGCTGATAAACAGACAGCGCTGATGCTGGCTGAACAAGGTGCGCTGAGCGCGCAGCTGGTTATCCAGCGCATCAAACTCATCAATGATTTCCTGCGGCATTTCATTGCTGGTACTGACTCCGGGCAATGTCAGACGGGTGGCCTGCAGGCTCACGTCACGTAAAGTCAGGCAATGTTGCGCATCCACCAGCAGATCGAGGGTCTGAGCAAAACCGATGCCGTTGAGTTTGCCGCGGATTTCCCCGCCTTTCAGTAGCCATTGATTCAGCGCTTCACGGCTGATCAACACATGGCTGACCTGCATGTCATGCAGCATCAGTGGCTGTTGCAACATCAGCGTCAGCTGTTCGTCGCTGAGGGTGGCGGGTAACTCGTAATGGGGCTTACGGCTAAACATGCCGCTGTGTTTTTCCAGTGTCAGCGCCTGCGCCACGCTTTGCTGCTGTTGCAGCGCCAGCCGACGTGCTTTGATTTGCTGGAGTTTCATCAGCATCGGTTGTTGTTGCCAGGCGTGTTGCGTCATCAGCGCATCGATTTCACGATCCAGCAGCTTCATCGAGGTCACGTCGTGCCACAGGCAATCTTTTAGCAGGATCAAATCCAGCGGGGCAATGGACACGCGACCACTGTAGAAGGCGCTGGCCTGCAATAGATGAATGGCTTTTTTCCAGCGACGATCGGAGATATAAGGCGCATCGGCCAGATTCTCCAGTTGCTGACGCAACTGATAAATCAGTTCAAACACATGGTCTGGCAGGCTCACCTGGCTGATGCCTTTCTGCCACTGATGATACTCTTCATCAGTGATGCACAGTGAATCAGCCACCGGATTAACGTTTTCATCCTGCTGGTGGGTCAGCATGCTGCGGAAGTTCTGTTTCTCGTGCACGTTATCGAGCCACAGGCGAATCAGCATGCGATCATACAAGGCTTCCAGCCCACTGTCGGCTTCCGGCAGTTCGTTGGAGGCGGTGACCAGCAAGCGCATCGGAATTTTTTCTTCGCTGTCGCCATTGCGGAAGCGGCGTTCATTGATGGCGGTGAGCAAAGTATTGAGAATCGCCGGGCCCGCTTTCCAGATTTCATCAAGAAAGACGATTTCGGCATCCGGCAGATAACCTTTGGTCAGGCGCTGATAGCGGCCTTCATCTTTTAACGCCTGGATGGAAAGGGGACCAAAAACTTCTTCGGGAGTGGAGAAACGCGTCATCAGGTATTCAAACGCGCGGGCATGCTGGAAAGCGTACTTCAGGCGGCGGGCAATCAGGCTTTTGGCGATGCCTGGCGGACCCAGCAAAAAGACGCTTTCGCCACTCAGCGCAGCCAGCAGGCAGAGGCGGATCGCATGATGCCGTTCATACAACCCTTTTTCTAAGGCGTTGCTCAGGCGAGAAATTCTTTCTGCCAAAAGATGGGGTTGAGCCATAATCACATCATTGTCCTTCTGATCCTGGTGCCATCGCATTCTGGCGAGCGCATTACTCTACTGATTATCATGCGTGAAAGCGTTGATAGCCGTCAGCTTTTTTGTTTCAGAAGGTTGAGACGAGGCCTATCGCCTGTTCCGGCATCTTTTTGCCGGGTTTTGCAGCGAAAAAACGCGTTGCTGACGCCATGTTGTATGTTAGTAAGGGTAGGTTTTTTTGGGAATATGTGCATACTGTGCGCTTTTTGATGGCCAGAGCGGTCGGCAACCGCCTGATCGACTCCAACAAAAGATAACTCTATGAGCTCGGAAAACAAGCAGTCCCTAGGCGCAGTCACGCTGGCCGCAATCGGCGTGGTGTATGGCGATATTGGTACCAGCCCGCTTTATACCTTACGTGAATGTCTCTCCGGCCAGTTTGGCTTTGGTGTGGAACGTGAAGCGGTATTTGGCTTTCTTTCCCTGATTTTCTGGCTGCTGATTCTGGTGGTGTCGCTGAAATACATCAGCTACGTGATGCGTGCGGACAACGCCGGTGAAGGCGGGATTCTGACGCTGATGTCGCTGGCGGGACGTAATACCGGTGCCAGAGCCACGGCGATTCTGGTGATCATGGGGTTAGTGGGTGGCAGCTTCTTCTATGGCGAAGTGGTGATCACCCCGGCTATTTCGGTGATGTCGGCGATTGAAGGCCTGGAAATTGCGGCGCCTTCGCTCGATCCCTGGATTGTTCCGCTGTCGATTACCGTGCTGACGCTGCTGTTTATCATCCAGAAACACGGTACCGGTATTGTGGGCAAACTGTTTGCCCCGGTGATGCTGCTGTGGTTTATCGTGCTGGCGGTACTCGGGGCGGATAGCATCATCAAAAACCCGGAAGTACTGCAGGCGCTTAACCCGTCCCATGCCGTGTACTTCTTTGTGCATTACAAAACCGTCTCCTTCTTTGCGCTGGGTGCCGTGGTGCTGTCAATCACCGGTGTGGAAGCGTTGTATGCCGATATGGGCCACTTCGGTAAGTTGCCGATTCGCGTGGCATGGTTCGCGGTGGTGTTGCCGTCGTTGGTGCTGAATTACTTTGGTCAGGGCGCGCTGCTGCTGTCCCATCCTGAAGCCATCAAAAACCCCTTCTTCCTGCTGGCTCCGGACTGGGCGCTGATTCCGCTGCTGATCCTCGCCACGCTGGCGACGGTGATTGCTTCACAGGCCGTTATTTCCGGTGTGTTCTCGCTGACGCGCCAGGCGGTGCGTCTCGGCTATCTGCCACCGATGCGGATTATTCATACCTCTGAGATGGAGTCCGGCCAGATCTATGTTCCGGTGATCAACTGGCTGCTCTATTTCGCCGTGTTGATTGTGATCGTCAGCTTTGAACACTCCAGTAATCTGGCGGCTGCTTACGGTATCGCGGTAACCGGCACCATGGTGCTGACCACCATTCTGTCCTGCACTGTGGCGGTCAAAAACTGGCACTGGAATAAGATTCTTGTCGGTTTGATTCTGGTTTCGTTGCTCTGTATCGATGTGTCGTTGTTCTCCGCCAACCTGGTGAAAGTCTTCTCCGGCGGTTGGTTGCCGCTTTCACTGGCGCTGGTGATGTTTATCGTAATGACCACCTGGAAAAGCGAGCGTTTCCGCCTGCTGCGCCGTATGCATGAACACGGCAACTCTCTGGAAGCGATGATTGCTTCACTGGAGAAATCGCCGCCAGTACGGGTACCGGGCACTGCCGTGTACATGTCGCGTGCGTTAAACGTGATCCCCTTTGCCATGCTGCATAACCTCAAGCACAACAAAGTGTTGCATGAACGTGTGGTCCTGCTGACGCTGCGTACCGAAGATGCGCCTTACGTGCATAACGTTCGACGGGTGACGATTGAACAACTGTCACCGACTTTCTGGCGTGTGGTCGCCAGTTATGGCTGGCGCGAAACGCCGAATGTGGAAGAAATTTTCCACCGCTGCGGGCTGGAAGGGTTGAACTGCCGCATGATGGAAACCTCGTTCTTTATGTCGCATGAATCGCTGATCATTGGCGACCGACCGTGGTATCTGCGTCTGCGCGGTAAGCTGTTCCTCGCGCTGCAACGCAATGCGCTGCGCGCGCCGGATCAGTTTGAAATCCCGCCGAACCGGGTGATTGAACTGGGAACTCAGGTCGAGATCTAACTTCCTCTGCGCGTCCGCTACCAGCTTAGCGTGACGCGCAATCCCCCTGCTTCCCGCCGACTAAATACCACGCGAATACCGTGCAGTTGCGCAATATTCTTCACAATCGATAATCCCAGCCCGCTGCCGGTTTGCGTTTGTCCGGGTGGCCGCCAGAAACGTTCCCCCAGCCGCGCTAATGCCGCATCGTTCACGCCCGGACCATTATCGTCAATGGTCATGGTGCGGGCCGTCAGGCTGACCTGCACCAGACTGCCGCCTGGGGTATAGCGCAGCGCGTTATCCAGCAGATTACGGACCATCAATGATAACAACAGTTGATGACCGTTCATCACCGGCTCGGCAACCACCTGCAGCTGAAGCTCGATATTTTGCTGCTCTGCCTGCGGATAATGCTCGGCCAGTAAGGTTTGCAGCAAGGGGGCCAGTGCGACTGGCTGGAACTCGCTGCGCAGATCGTCTGCTTCCACACGGGATAGCGTAAGTAATTGATCCACCAACCGGGTTGCACGCAGGATCCCGGCATCCAGTTGTTGTAACGCACGATTGCGCATCACCTCATCGTCATCGGCAAGCTGGATCACTTCACTTTGCACCCGCAGCGCCGCCAGTGGCGTGCGCAATTCATGGGCGGCATCTGAGGTAAAACGGCGTTCGCGCTGGACCAGCTCAGCCATGCGACTGAACAGGCCGTTTAACGCCTGTACCAGTGGCTTAACTTCTTTCGGCAGTCGGCTGAGTGGCAATGGTGCGGCATCGTCAGCGGCGCGCTGGTGGAGCGAGCGGGTAAGGCGTTTTAACGGACGCAGTTCAAACCATACCAGCCCCAGCAACAGCACCAACATAAACGGCAGTGCGATCAGCCACGGCATGATGCTGCTTTGGGCTAAATTGCGCGTCATATCATCGCGATATTCCCTCTCCTGCCCCACCACCACACGATAACGTTGGTCCGGCGACGTCAGCCACAGCAGACGCCAGCTGTCATCATCATCCCGCAGCTGCCCATCGCGAAAACCGTCGCGCCGGTCATCAAACTGTAAATCGCGGCCATTTTCGCCATCATTCAGCAGCAGTTTACCGTCGCGACTAAAAATGGCGAAGGCCAGCGCGTCATCATCCTGTTTACCCCGATGTTTGCTCAGGAGAGCTTTGTTTTTCGGCAGCGTCGCTTCATGGAGGGTGGCAGGATCGAGCGTCAACAGGCGTTTGGCAAACAGCATTTGCTGGGTATCGAACAGTTCATTAACGGTGTCGCGTGTCTGGTGCCAGGCGCTCAGGCTGGCGCTGCCCCAGCACAGGATGATCAGCACGACAAAGCCGATAGCGAGACGCAGGAACAGACTCATTCTGCCGTCCCCAGCGTATAGCCGACGCCATGTACGGTGCGGATAAACTGGCTGCCAAGTTTTTTGCGCAGATGATGAATGTGGACTTCGACGGCATTACTGGAAACGTCGTCATCCCAGCTATAAAGCTTTTCCTCCAGCTGGCTACGTGTGAGCACCCGGCCTGGATTACGCAGGAATAACTCCAGCAGCGCCAGCTCACGGCTTTTTAGCATGAGCGGATCTCCGTCATACAGCACGCTATGGCTGGCGGGTGACATCACTACCTTGCCGTGGCGCAATTCAGGTTGTAACTGGCCATGCCGGCGGCGAATCAGCGCCTGCAAACGTGCCGCCACTTCCGTCAGGGCAAAAGGTTTGCAGAGGTAATCATCTGCTCCCAGTTGTAATCCCTGTACTCGCTGATCGAGCGCATCCCGTGCGGTCAGGATCAATACCGGCACATCCTGCCCCTGCTGACGCCACTGGCGCAGAATATCGAGTCCATCCCGTTCGGGCAGGGACAAATCAAGGATCACCGCATCCCAGGGGGCGGATGTCAGTGCCTGAAACCCCGCATCGCCGGAAACAAACCAGTCCACACTAAAACCGAGTTTGGTCAGGCCAACTTTCAGGCCATCGCCAATGATCCTGTCGTCCTCAATCAATAAAATCCGCATGTAAAATTCTCCTTTTCTGCTGGTGTTATACGAAGCAGAGTTGCGTATGTACAGGAGAAATGGCGGCATTTTGCCTGTTTTTCACCAATTTTAATTAATTGATCAGCCTTAAGATCCTGTTAAGAACCTTATGTTGAAATAGCCTGCGTATCCCGCACATTTCATGGAAAAGAGGTGAATCAAATGAAAAAGCATGCAGCAATTTTGGCGATCGTGGCGCTGGTTTCCACGCCGGTTCTGGCGGCACAGCAGGGGGGATTTGTGGATCCCAATGCACCAGCCGTGCAAAACCAGGCTGGTGGCTTTCAGGCTGGCAACACCAGCGTAGTGACGGTGAAGCAGGCCGAAGAAATGAAGGACGATAGCTGGATCACCGTGCGAGGTTCTCTGGAGAAGCAAATTGGCAAGGAGGATTATCTGTTCCGTGATGAGACCGGCAGCATGAAGGTCGAAATTGATCATAAGCACTGGAATGGACAAACCATTTCACCCAAAGATCGGGTGGAGCTGACAGGTGAACTGGATAAAGATTTCAATGCGATTGAGCTGGATGTGAAACAGGTCAGAAAACTGCCGTAAACGCATTCAGGGGCTGCCATGGCAGCCCCTTTCGGTTATTGCACCAGCCAGACGGAATGCTGCCCCGGTGTGTTGCCCTGCGTCCAGTAGGCCGCCTTATAGGTTTTTCCCTGATAAGTAACGGTATCGCCGCCGGAATAGGCCATCGATGCTTTCCATTCTGTTACCTGAGTTGGATAGGCCAATTTCCAGGCATCGTTATAACCGGGTTTGAATAGCGTCCAGTATTTCGCGACGTATTTGATCCCTTCATAGGTCACTTTATCCCCTGCCACATAAGGCGTACCCGCTTTCCATTCTGGAAACTCAGTATCCCCCTGATCCGGTGTTGTCGGGTTTTCCGGTGCAGTGACCGTGATGGTCACGCGTTTCGTGTCTTGTTTGCCATTTTTGGTCACGGTTAATTCATAGATGGCGGTACCGCTGGAATTTGCTGGAAAGAGGGCGCGAACCTTAGCCTGTCCTAATGCGCTTACCCAGCCACCCTTTTCTTCTTCCTGTAACCAGAAGCTACCCTTGCCACCCACGACTTTCCAGCTGAATGAATCGGCATTTTTACTGCCGGAAGCGTCCAGCTCGCGGACAATCGATTCATTAGGGGAACTGGTAACGCTGAAATCGGCGGGAACCACCGCGACAGGCGCGTTATCGGTGTTGCCACCGGAATTGTTGTCTCCGTCAAATGTTCCTCCGGCGCTCATAAGGACTTCGGTTGGATAGGCCCCGGTCATGTCATAGGTTGCACAGGTATTGGGGTTCGAATCGGAGATATAGCTCTGCCACGGGGTGGATGTATCGGAAGACACACCCGAGACGCCACTGTACTTAACAACAAAATTGGTACGCTGCGCACAGGTGAGTTCCCCATTCAAAAACCACTCAGCCCAGCCCAGCAGGCTTGGCTGCAAATCTGACCAGCGGGCAGGCACGGACACGATACCGATGATGGTCTCCTCACCCGTTGTCTGATCGGTGACGGAACCTTGCCAGGTTGTCAGACTTTGCGCGCTATCCTGCGCGGTACGTTTCACGTTGAAGGTATATTTATGGCCAACTTCCCAGTTGTACGGAATATGGCAACTCATACCGGTATCGGGATCGGTCGAATCTGCGCCGCGTTTACACCATTCAAAGTTGCTTTGTGTGCCCTTGCCGAAAATGCTGAACAGCGCGGTTTTGCCATACTCGCCATTTGGCTGGAGACCAAAGTAATAAGCGCCTTCACTCATATACCAGCCCTGATAAGCCCAGTACCAGGGGGGAGCTTCATTTGTCATCTCCTGCACTTCCATACTTGCCGTCAATGCGCTGAGCATTTTGCTGCTCTGCATGTTGGGATGGGTGCTGAAATGTACGTTCGGTGTGCGGGCTTTATCTCCCTGATCGTTATGCGCTTTTGCCACACGCACATTGACGGTTAAGAGCGAGAGCGCAATCAAACTTCCGAGTGTTTTCACCTTGAAATTCATCATTGTCCTTAGATAAATCCATCTGTATTTACAACCAGCGGATGGTTGTTCAGTGTTGGTTTTGGCGTGAAATGACATATCCGGACACATCAGAAAACATATTGACATAGGGTTAAATAAGACATTTCTCCTGAAAACCAGGCGGGTTCTTTATTCGGATGAAAAAGATCTCGGGTTTTTTCCTGCCTAACTCAAATTTTCCCTGGCACAAGCGAAACGTTTCGATGGCGATCACATTTCCGTGATGTCGCCATTGAGTTGCGATGTACATTTTATACACTCCGGTCAGCGAAACGTTTCGCTGTGGAGTGGAAGAAATGAAGAAAGGTCGCTTGTTAAACGCTGAAATCTCTCATGTGATTGCCCGTCTGGGACACACGGATACGCTGACGATTGCCGATGCGGGTTTACCCATTCCTGTGGGTCCGCAACGTATCGATCTGGCGCTGACGCCGGGGACACCCGAGTTTTTACAGGTTGTTGAGGTGGTAACAGAAGAGATGCAGGTCGAAAGCGCTCTGATGGCGGAAGAGATTAAGCAACACAACCCGCAGCTCCACAGTGCACTGCTCGCCGTGCTCGAAGCCTTGCAACAGCACCAGGGAAATACCATTGCTGTTAGTTACATCAGTCATGAACAGTTCAAACAACAGACTCAGCGTAGTCAGGCGGTCATTCGCAGCGGAGAGTGTTCTCCGTATGCGAATGTCATCCTGAGCGCGGGCGTTACCTTCTGAGGTCGTTATGCAACCGTTATTGCAACTCAAAGGGATTGAAAAGTCATTTCCCGGCGTTAAAGCGCTGAAGGGCGCATCGCTGGCGGTCATGCCAGGACGTGTCATGGCGCTGGTGGGAGAAAATGGTGCCGGTAAATCCACCATGATGAAGGTGCTGACGGGTATCTACAGCATGGATGCGGGTTCGTTACAGTGGCTGGGCCAGGAAACCACCTTCTCCGGGCCGAAAGCGTCACAGGAAGCGGGCATCGGCATTATTCACCAGGAACTGAACCTGATCCCGCAACTGACGGTTGCGGAGAATATCTTCCTGGGCCGTGAATTCGTTAACCGTTTTGGCCGCATCGAGTGGAAAAAGATGTATGCCGAAGCGGATACGCTGCTGAAGCGCCTCAACCTGCGTTTCAACAGCCATAAGCTGGTGGGTGATTTGTCGATTGGTGACCAGCAGATGGTGGAGATCGCTAAGGTACTGAGTTTTCAGTCGCGGGTAATCATTATGGATGAACCGACTGATGCGCTGACCGATACCGAAACGCTGTCGCTATTCCGCGTCATTAATGAGCTGAAAGCGCAAGGCTGCGGCATTGTCTACATCTCCCACCGCATGAAAGAAATTTTCGAGATTTGCGACGACGTCACGGTGTTCCGCGACGGCCAGTTTATTGCCGAACGTCCGGTCAGCGAACTCAGCGAAGAGAGCCTGATTGAGATGATGGTGGGCCGTAAGCTGGAAGATCAGTATCCGCGCCTTGCTCAGGCACCAGGCGCACTCCGTTTGCAGGTGGAAAACCTGAGCGGCCCCGGGGTGCATGAAGTCAGTTTCACTTTGCGTAAAGGGGAAATCCTCGGTGTTTCCGGCCTGATGGGCGCGGGCCGAACCGAACTGATGAAGCTGCTGTACGGCGCACTGCCACGCAGCGGCGGCAAGGTGATGCTCGATGGCCGTGAAGTGGTAACGCGCGCACCGCAGGACGGCCTGGCGAATGGCATCGTTTATATCTCCGAAGATCGTAAACGCGATGGTCTGGTGCTGGGGATGTCGGTGAAAGAAAACATGTCGCTGACGGCATTACGCTATTTCAGCCGCGGCAACGGCAGCCTGAAGCACGCCGAAGAACAGCTGGCGGTAGGCGATTTTATCCGCCTGTTCAACGTCAAAACCCCTTCGATGGAGCAGCCGATTGGTCTGCTTTCCGGTGGTAATCAGCAAAAAGTGGCGATTGCCCGCGGGCTGATGACGCGGCCGAATGTGCTGATCCTTGATGAGCCGACGCGCGGTGTTGATGTTGGCGCCAAAAAAGAAATCTATCAGTTAATCAACCAGTTTAAAGCCGATGGGTTAAGCATCATCCTGGTGTCGTCCGAAATGCCGGAAGTGCTGGGCGTGAGCGACCGCATTCTGGTGATGCATGAAGGCCATCTGAGTGGCGAATTTACCCGTGAGCAGGCTACCCAGGAATCCCTGATGGCGGCGGCAGTCGGTAAGCAACACAGCGAGGAGTTAGTTGTATGAGTACCCAAACCTTACCTGCCAGCCGTCGCTGGTTCAGCAAAGCCTGGTTGCTGGAGCAGAAATCGCTGATCGCGCTGATTGTGCTGATTGCCGTGGTTGCCAGCCTCAGCCCGAATTTCTTTACCGTTGCCAACCTGTTCAACATTCTGCAGCAGACCTCGGTGAACGCCATTATGGCGGTGGGAATGACGCTGGTGATCCTGACGTCAGGCATTGATCTTTCGGTCGGCTCGCTGCTGGCGCTGACCGGTGCAGTAGCCGCCTCGATCGTTGGCCACGAAGTGAATGCGCTGGTGGCCGTGGCTGCTGCGCTGGCGCTGGGTGCCGTAATCGGTGGCGTCACCGGCACTATTGTGGCGCGCGGCAAAGTGCAGGCCTTTATCGCGACGCTGGTGATGATGCTGCTGTTGCGCGGCGTCACCATGGTTTACACCGATGGTAGCCCGATCAATACCGGCTTTAGTGATAACGCCGATCTGTTTGGCTGGTTCGGGATTGGTCGCCCGTTGGGTATTCCGACGCCAGTATGGCTGATGGCGGTGGTATTCGGGCTTGCCTGGTACATGCTGCACCACACACGCCTTGGTCGTTATATCTATGCGCTGGGCGGCAACGAAGCGGCAACGCGTTTGTCGGGGATTAACGTTAACCGCGTCAAAATCATCGTTTATTCACTGTGCGGCATGCTGGCAGCGCTGGCAGGCACCATCGAGGTGGCGCGCCTGTCATCAGCCCAGCCGACTGCGGGTACCGGTTATGAACTGGATGCGATTGCTGCTGTTGTGCTGGGCGGGACCAGCCTGGCAGGTGGTAAAGGTCGCATTATGGGGACGCTGATCGGGGCACTGATTCTTGGCTTCCTCAACAATGGACTCAATCTGTTGGGCGTCTCTTCTTACTACCAAATGATTGTTAAAGCAGTAGTCATTCTGCTGGCAGTGCTGGTGGATAACAAAAGCAGTAAATAACTCTGACCTTCACACAGGATTCATTAATGAAAAAGTTAACCGCATTGGCCGTCATTCTTGGCGCCACTCTCAGTGCCAGCGCGATGGCGAAGGATACTATCGCTCTGGTGGTTTCAACGCTGAACAACCCATTCTTTGTGGCGCTGAAAGATGGCGCACAGAAAGAAGCTGACAAACTGGGTTATAACCTGGTGGTGCTGGATTCGCAGAACAACCCGGCGAAAGAGCTGGCGAACGTGCAGGACCTCACGGTACGTGGAACGAAGCTGCTGCTGATCAACCCAACCGATTCTGACGCGGTGGGCAACGCCGTGAAGATGGCCAACCAGGCAAACATTCCGGTTATCACCCTTGACCGCGTAGCGGCACAGGGTACCGTGGTCAGCCACGTCGCTTCTGATAACCGCTTTGGCGGCAAGATGGCCGGTGACTTTATTGCGAAGAAAGTGGGTGACGGCGCGAAAATCATCGAATTGCAGGGCATTGCCGGTACCTCAGCAGCACGCGAGCGTGGCGATGGTTTTAAACAGGCTGCCGAGGCGCACAAATTCAATATTCTCGCCAGTCAGCCAGCTGATTTTGACCGTACTAAAGGCCTGAACGTAATGCAGAACCTGTTGCAGGCGCATCCGGATGTGCAGGCGGTGTTCGCGCAGAACGACGAGATGGCACTGGGCGCACTGCGTGCATTGCAGACCGCCGGTAAAACCGACGTCGTGGTTGTGGGCTTTGACGGCACCGCTGATGGTGTGAAAGCCGTTGAAGCGGGCAAACTGACCGCAACTGTCGCCCAGATGCCTGATAAGATTGGTATCATCGGCGTAGATACTGCGGATAAAGTACTGAAAGGTGAAAAAGTGCAGTCGATCAATCCGGTCGATCTGAAACTGGTTACCAAATAATACGCGAAGAAAAGCAGGGCAACGCGCCACCGTTGGGTGGCGCATTCTTGATGGATCACTCCCTATGAGCAAAAGCGCAAAACTGGCCGTACTCGGCAGCATCAATGCCGATCACATCCTCAATCTCGCCCACTTCCCACGTCCGGGCGAAACGGTGATCGGAAAACAGTATCAGGTTGCCTTTGGCGGTAAAGGGGCTAATCAGGCGGTGGCAGCCGGACGAGCCGGTGCCGATATCGCCTTTATTGCCTGCGTTGGTGCAGATGATATTGGCGAACGCATTCGTCAGCAGCTGCAGCAGGACCGTATTGACACCGCACCGGTCGAAACCGTGGCGGAAGAAGCCACCGGTGTGGCAATGATCTTCGTGAATGGCGAAGGTGAAAACAATATCGGCATTTATTCTGGTGCCAACGCGGCATTAACACCGGCCTGCGTGGCGCGTCATCAACAGGTAATCGCAGACGCGGATGCCCTGTTGATGCAACTGGAATCCCCACTGGAAAGCGTGCTGGCAGCGGCAAAAATTGCCAAAGCGCAGCAGACGCAGGTGATACTCAATCCGGCACCGGCGACTCAGCTTTCCGATGAACTGCTGGCGTTGATTGATATCATCACCCCGAATGAAACCGAGGCCGAGATTCTGACTGGCATCGCGGTGAAAAGTGATGAAGATGCCGCACGTGCCGCCGCAGCGTTGCATGCCAAAGGTATTCAAACCGTGTTGATTACGCTGGGACGCCGCGGTGTCTGGCTAAGTGAGCAAGGGGATGGCGTGCGTATTCCGGGCTTCAGCGTGCAAGCCGTAGATACGATCGCTGCTGGCGATACCTTCAACGGTGCGTTTATTACTGCCCGTCTCGAAGGCGTAGCGATGCATGATGCGGTACGTTTTGCCCATGCGGCAGCGGCGATAGCCGTTACCCGTCCTGGTGCGCAGCCCTCGGTACCCTGGCGTACTGAGATTGATGCCTTCCTGCAACAACAGGGATAAGCGCTTGGCTACCATGAAAGATGTCGCCCGCCTGGCGGGCGTCTCAACCTCCACCGTTTCGCATGTCATTAATAACAATCGCTTTGTCAGCGAGCAGGTGCGCGAAAAGGTGGAGCATGCTATTCGTACCCTGAATTACGCTCCCTCCGCTCTGGCGCGCAGCCTCAAAATCAATCAGACACGTACCATTGGCATGTTATTGACGGCCAGCAGTAACCCCTTCTATTCGGAAGTGGTGCGCGGCGTGGAGAATAGCTGCTATGAACGAGGTTACAGCCTGATTCTGTGCAACACCGAAGGCGATGAGGAGCGCATGAATCGCAGCCTGGAAACGCTGTTGCAGAAGCGCGTTGATGGCCTGCTGATCATGTGCACCGAAACTCACCTGCCATCGGCAGATATCCTGAATCGTTATCCGTCGATTCCGATGGTGATGATGGACTGGGCACCGTTTGAAGGACGTGGCGACATTATTCAGGATAACGCGCTGTTAGGCGGTGAGCTGGCGACGCAGCATCTGATCGATCGTGGCTATCGCCGCATCGCCTGTATTGCCGGTCCACAGGATAAAACACCGGCGCGGCTGCGTCTGGATGGCTTCCATAAAGCTATGTCCAGCAGCGGATTGCCGGTATTGCCGGGGTATGTGGTTGACAGTGATTTTGAGTTTCAGGGTGGTTTTAATGCCATGAACCAGCTGCTTACCCTGGACCCACTGCCGGAGGCGGTATTTACCAGTAATGATGCGATGGCTGTTGGCGTCTATCATGCGCTGTTTCAGGCCGGGTTGCGTGTGCCACAGGATATCGCCGTGATGGGATACGATAACATCGAACTGTCGCGCTATCTGACGCCGCCGCTGAGCACTATCCATCAGCCAAAAGATGAGTTGGGTGAACTGGCAATTGATACGCTGATTCATCGCATGAGCGATCCCGACGCCAGTCAGCAAACGCTGGTCCTGACGCCGGAGCTGGTGGAGCGCGGTTCGGTTTAAGCGCCTTTCTTCTTTTTATCGCGATTGGTGATCAAATGACGGCCATCGCCATTGCGCAGCCACATAAAGGTGAAGGCGGCCAGCACGGTGATCACCCCCATGGTGAGAAAGGTGGCGTGGAAATGCTGCACCGTGGTGCCGCCAAACTCCTGATAAAAGCGTAACACCGCTGCACTTACCGCTACACCAAAGCTGATCGACAGCTGCTGCGTAACGGCCAGCACGCTATTACCGCCACTGGCATTCTCATCATTCAAATCGGCCAGAGTGATGGTGTTCATGGCGGTGAACTGTGTCGACATTGCCATTCCCAGCACGAATAGCGCCAGCAATAGCATGACCACACTTCCGCCCGGCGATTGCAGTGAGAAGCTGGCAATCAGAATACCGATAATCACTGAAATGCCGACCAGGGTGTGGCGGTAACCAAAGCGTCGCAGCACCTGGGTGACGGTGGATTTCGCCAGTAACGAGCCGATAGCGGTCGGCCCCATCATGCAACCGGCAATAATCGCCGGATAACCAAATCCAACCTGCAACATCAGTGGCATCAGGAATGGAATACAACCCGTACCCAGACGCGAAGCAATATTGCCAATGATGCCGATGGAAAACGTGCGGGTTTTAAACATCGGCAGGCTGATCAGCGGTGCCGGATGGCGACGTGCATGGACAATATATAGAAGAAGCAACAACACACCGGCAAACAGCACGCCGGTTGCCTGCCACGGTGACACAATGCGTTCGCCAAACAGTTCGATACCAATGGAGATCAGTACCAGGCCTACGCCGAACAACACAAAACCGCCAAAGTCGAAGCGGCGTTTCGGCGTGGTGAAATTCGGCATGTATTTGCGCGCATAAAAGATGCCGAGCAGACCAATGGGAATGTTAATCAGGAAGATCCAGTGCCAGCTGGCATAGGTGACCAGTAAACCGCCCAGCATTGGTCCGAGAATCGGCCCGACCAGGCCGGGCATGGTAACAAAGTTGAGGACCGGCAAGAGTTCACTGCGTGGATAGGCGCGCAACAGCGCCAGTCGCGCGACCGGCATCATCATCGCCCCGCCAATGCCCTGAACCACCCGCGAGAAGACCAGCATGCCCAGGCTGCCTGATAAGGCGCAAGCCAGTGAACCTAACGTAAATAAGGCCACCGCCAGAATAAAGATTTTGCGCGTACCGAAGCGATCAGCCAACCAGCCACTGACGGGAATGAGCATTGCGACAGTTAATGTGTAGCTAATGACGGCGGATTGCATGGCCAGAGGAGAGCGTTCAAGACTGGTTGCGATGGCAGGGAGCGCGGTGTTAAGGATGGTGGCATCAAGCGATTGCATGAAAAATGCCATAGCAGCGATCCAGGGCAACCCGGCCATGCTGCGCGCGGAGCGAATCATTTAAAGTCCTTCTTTAATAAAATGCTGTCTGCAGCAGGGGAAAACTGCGATTGGACAAACAGGATAGCACCGCCACTAAAGAGCATTACGATGATTTGTGCCGCGCGGGGGGCTGCTTTGGGTGTTTCTTCATCGCAAAATGTCTTCTTTTTACTCGTTCGTCTAAAAAAGTAGCGCTCAGTCAATTTTTTGCAATAAACGCTTGTCACTCAGAATTATCTCCCTATAATGCGCCTCCACTGACACGGCAAAGCGGCAACGCAGACGGTCAGTGAGGGTTGAAGTGATTCATCCCGCCGGAGAAAGTCGCTGAAAAAAGTGATTGACTCTGAAGGAGGAAAGCGTAATATACGCCACCTCGCGACAGACGGTTAACCCGCTGCTCGCACTGCTCTTTAACAATTTATCAGACAATCTGTGTGGGCACTCGCAGGATTGATATCAAAAGTCCACGGACTTAAAAAATATCAAGTCTCAAGAGTGAACACGTAATTCATTACGAAGTTTAATTCTTTGAGCATCAAACTTAAATTGAAGAGTTTGATCATGGCTCAGATTGAACGCTGGCGGCAGGCCTAACACATGCAAGTCGAACGGTAGCACAGAGGAGCTTGCTCCTTGGGTGACGAGTGGCGGACGGGTGAGTAATGTCTGGGGATCTGCCCGATG
>NZ_CP024768.1:4132435-4252266 GCF_011395035.1 Pantoea cypripedii | reverse complement strand
GCATTGTTTACCGGATTCAGTTATGTCCTGCGGATTGAAGTCCGAAGGATTTTGCGCTGAAGCAAGGCGGCAAAAGAGACGGAAGGAAGGAGCATACATAAGTATGTGACTGACTTACGCGAATGCAGCCAACGCAGCAGCAGTGCAAAAGACACAGGACAGAGCAGAAAGAATTTGCCTGGCGGCTGTAGCGCGGTGGTCCCACCTGACCCCATGCCGAACTCAGAAGTGAAACGCCGTAGCGCCGATGGTAGTGTGGGGTCTCCCCATGCGAGAGTAGGGAACTGCCAGGCATCAATCAAGTGAAGAAGCCCTGAACGAAAGTTCAGGGCTTTTTTACTTCTGAAAATCAGAGAAAATTCATGTGTTACCCTGTGAAGCGAGCCACCGGGCAATGAACTCAGCGATCTGTTCTGGCTGATTAATATCCAGAGATGCTATTGGAAGTTCCAGCTCAGCATCACTTGCCACTGCGATTACATACTTATCAAGCAAATCCTCTACCTCGCCTTTAACACCTGGACGCCAAAGTACGATCTTTGCAATTGGCTCATCTTTAAAACCCTCAACCAGCACCAAATCCAGCATCGATTTATCCATATGTGATGCCAGTTGCTTCAGGTTTAACGGCTCATCAGGCGTCTCGCACATCAAAGCCCAGCGCTGATTGCTGGCAACGATCACCTGATCGGCTCCCGCTTTTCGTAGCAGATAACTATCTTTTCCCGGCGTATCGATATCCATATGATGATGTGTGTGCTTAATCAGTCCTGGACGGATCCCCTGAGCTTTAAGTAAGGGAATAACCTTCTCTAACAACGTGGTTTTACCTGTCCCGCTCCAGGCGGCGATCGCCAGCAAAGGTATCGTCATGATGGCATTTCCTCATCCAGTAGATCGTCAGGTGTATTGATATTGCGAAACGCCGATTCAGAATCTGCAAAGGTCACAGCATGACCACCATTTTCCTGCAAAAATCGCATCAGACGGCGTTCTCCGCTAAGCAGGCAGGCTTCGAGATTATCCGCTAAGCAACGATTCACCAAAGCCAATGCTGGATGATCACGCAGAGAGGATTTAACCCACACCGCTGGCGCTTCAGCCTTTTGTTGCCAGAGGCGTGCGACAAAATCATCAGGGATCCACGGTGTATCACAGGCACAGAACGCTACCCACTCGGTTTGGCTGTGGCGTAATCCGCTTAGCATACCCGCCAGCGGGCCGGGATAATCCGGTAGTGAATCGGTAACAATCTGACAACCACTTGCCTGATAACGATCAATGTTACGATTGGCACTTATCAACACAATATTGACCTGCGGCCGAAAACGCCGCAGAACGTGTTGATAAAGGGGCTCACCCCGCAGAAGCATCAATCCTTTATCCTCACCACCCATGCGGCGTCCCTGGCCACCAGCCAGAATCACGCCGGTTAATGCTGTCATTTTCGTCTCCTTACTCATAGTGGACGATACTTACAGGTCGGCAGCCCAACACCTGCATAAAGGAATGAATGATGAAATATCACCGTCTCAACGAACTGCTCGAACTCCTGCAACCGGCATGGCAGAAGGAGTCTGAACTTAACCTGTTGGCATTTTTACAAAAATTGGCGCAGGAATCAGGTTTCAGTGGCCCATTAAGTGAATTAACAGACGACATATTGATTTACCATCTCAAAATGCGTGATGCAGGCAGTGATGCTGAGATTCCCGGGCTGAAAAAGGATTATGAAGTGGACTTCAAAACCGCGCTATTACGCGCACGCGGTGTGATTAAGGATGATGAGTAGTGCTATCCTTGCGCATTAAAGCAAAGGTAACACACAGGCCAAATGATGAGCGAAGCAGCCTTTAATTTCCAGACACTGAATCCCGATGTCATCCTTGATGCACTTTGGGAGACAGGTCTGCGCGTCGAATCTGGCTTAACCGCCCTTAATAGCTACGAAAACCGCGTCTATCAATTCAGTGACGATGAAAAGCGTCGCTATGTGGTGAAGTTTTACCGCCCACAGCGTTGGAGCGCTGGCCAGATTTTGGAAGAACATCAGTTTGCCCATGATCTACTGGCCGATGAAGTCCCTGTTGCTGCCCCCCTGGAACTACGGGGAAGCACGCTGAACAGCCATGCAGGATTTATGTTTGCCGTATTTCCCAGCCTGGGCGGTCGGCAGTATGAAACCGATAATGAAGAACAGATGGAATGGGTTGGCCGTTTTCTGGGGCGAATCCATCAAACAGGCCGTCAGCAGCATTTTGAGCAACGGCCGACTATTGGCCTGGATGAGTATATTGTGCAGCCGCGTCAGCAGCTGGAACAAAGCATGCTGGTACCGAATGCATGTAAAGATCCGTTGCTGGCTGCTGTAGATAAGCTTTATCACACGTTACAGCAGCGATGGAATACGCAATGGCAACCACTACGTTTACACGGTGACTGCCATCCCGGCAATATTCTGTGGCGTGATGGACCGATGTTTGTCGATCTTGATGATGCGCGTACTGGACCGGCAATCCAGGACTTGTGGATGCTGGTGAATGGCGATCGTCAGGAGCAACTTATTCAGTGGGATATTTTGCTGGAGGCTTACAATGAATTCAGTGACTTCGATATACATGAATTGTCACTGATTGAGCCTTTACGCGCGATGCGCATGGTTTATTATTTAGCCTGGGTCGTGCGTCGCTGGCAGGATCCTGCTTTTCCGCGTGCCTTTCCGTGGATGACCGATGAAGATTTTTGGCGTCGGCAAATTATACTTTTCACCGAGCAGGAGAAGCTGTTACACGAACCGCCGTTGCAGCTTAGCCCGCAATTTTAATGAAGCAGTCAGGAGAATTTTTCACGATGAAAAAGATTTGGTTCGCGCTGGTAGGTTTAATGCTGGCATTTAGCGCCTCTGCGGCACAATTTACCGACGGCAAACAGTATGTCACGCTGCCGAAACCTGTCGCCGGTGAGCCGCAGGTCATGGAGTTTTTCTCCTTCTTCTGCCCCCATTGCTACCAGTTTGAACGCATTTATCACGTTAGTGATGCGGTGAAAAAGAATCTGCCCGCGAATACGAAAGTGACCAAATATCACGTTGATTTCCTTGGCGGTGATTTCGGTCCGGTAGTGACACACGCATGGGCGGTGGCGATGGCGTTGGGTGTTGAAGACAAAGTCTCGGCTCCAATTTTCGATGGTATTCAGAAAACGCAGACCGTCACCGATGCAGCCAGCCTGAAAGATACCTTTATCAAAGCGGCAGGTATTTCTTCTGAAGATTATGATGCAGCGTGGAACAGCTTTGCAGTTAAAGCACTGGTTGCTCAGCAGGAAAAAGCAGCATCTGACGTGAATCTGCAGGGTGTGCCGGCGATGTTTATTAACGGCAAATATATGGTCAACAACGGTGGCCTCGACACCAGCTCGATGGATAATTTTGTTGCCGATTACGGCAATGTCGTAAAATTCCTGGTGGAAAAGAACTAATTTAGCCAGCAAATCAACGCCGACTTAGTCGGCGTTTTTTCCATCGGACTCTCCTTTATATTCCTTCTTACTGTTAACCCTGTGGTTAATATCCACATGGATGATCATCTTTTTAAAAAGATGTCTCTCATCACAGAAAGTAAATAACCTATTGAAAATTAGGTTTTTTTATAAGGTAAACGATTGCGAATAACGTAAATAACAATACGTTATGAAATTTACGCACAAAGTTATCCACAATCTGATCCTTGCGATCCCTGCTGTGTTTTGAGTAAAAAACACCACTTCGACAGGTGCAAATTCAACATTCGCCTCAGGTTATGGCATCCTTATACATCTCTTAATCGCAACGAAGAAAAATCAAACTTATGGCGCACATTGCAGAAAATCCCCTGATTCTGGTAGACGGATCATCCTATCTCTACCGTGCATATCATGCCTTTCCGCCTCTGACCAATAGTGCAGGTGAGCCAACTGGCGCAATGTACGGTGTGCTCAACATGCTGAAAAGCTTGTTGATGCAGTATCAACCCAGCCACGTTGCCGTGGTCTTCGATGCGAAAGGAAAAACATTCCGCGACGAGTTATTCGAGAACTACAAATCTCATCGTCCCCCCATGCCTGATGATCTGCGCGCGCAGATCGAACCGTTGCATGAAATGGTAAAGGCGATGGGATTACCGCTACTGGCGGTATCTGGCGTAGAGGCTGATGACGTCATCGGCACGCTGGCACTGGAAGCCGAAAAGCAAGGGCGAGCGGTATTGATCAGTACCGGTGACAAAGATATGGCCCAGTTGGTTACGCCGGGTATCACCCTGATTAACACCATGACCAATACGGTCCTGGGGCCAGAAGAAGTCGAACAGAAATACGGTGTACCGCCTTCCCTGATTATCGACTTCCTTGCCATGATGGGCGATAGCTCGGACAACATTCCCGGCGTACCGGGTGTGGGAGAAAAAACCGCGCAGGCATTGCTGCAAGGATTGGGAGGCATGCAGTCCATCTATGACAACCTGGAGAAAGTGGCCGACCTGTCATTCCGCGGTGCTAAAACCATGGCGACCAAGCTGGAACAGAATCGTGATGTGGCATTTCTTTCCTATCAACTGGCAACCATCAAAACCGATGTCGAACTGGAACTGACCTGTGAACAACTGACGGTAAATGAGCCGGATGTCGCAGTACTGCAAACTCTGTTTGGTCGTTATGAATTCAAACGTTGGCTGGTTGATTTGCAGGATGGTAAATGGCTACAGGGTAAAAAGAACAATGCACAGGCTCAGCAAGCATTACCGGATGAACCGGTGGCTAAAGCAGAGACCGTGAGCGTATTGTCATCCGATGGTTACGTCACCATTCTTGATGAAGACACCTTTACCAGCTGGCTGAAGAAGCTGCAAAAAAGCGACGTTTTTGCTTTTGATTTGGAAACGGATTCACTTGATACCCTGAGCGCCAATATTGTGGGCCTCGCTTTTGCTGTGGCACCGGGTGAAGCAGCCTATTTGCCGGTAGCGCATGATTATCTCGATGCACCTGATCAACTGGATCGCGCAACGGTGCTGGCACAGCTAAAACCGCTGCTGGAAGACAGTAAGGCTCTCAAGGTCGGGCAAAATCTCAAGTACGATCGTGGCGTACTGAAGAACTACGATATCGAACTGAACGGTATTAAATTCGACACGATGCTGGAGTCGTATTGCCTGAACAGTGTTGCCGGTAAGCATGATATGGATAGCCTGGCAGCACGTTGGTTGAATCATAAAACCGTGACGTTTGAAGAAATCGCCGGGAAAGGTAAAAACCAGCTGACATTCAACCAGGTCGCGATCGAGCAAGCGGGGCATTATGCTGCGGAAGATGCGGATGTGACGCTGCAGCTGCACCTGAAAATGTGGCCTGAGCTGGAGAAAGAAGCCGGACCGAAAAAAATCTTTGAAGAGATTGAGATGCCACTGCTGAAGGTCATCTCCCGGGTAGAACGTAACGGCGTGCTCATCGATCAAAATATCCTGGCGAAACATTCCCAGGAGCTGACCACACGCCTGGCGGAACTGGAGCTGCAAGCGCACGAGCTGGCGGGTGAGCCGTTCAACCTTTCCTCTACTAAGCAGCTGCAAACCATTCTGTTTGAAAAACAGGGTATCAAACCCACCAAAAAAACCCCAGGTGGAGCACCATCGACCAGCGAAGAGGTGCTGGCAGAGCTGGCGCTGGACTACCCACTGCCAAAAGTGATTCTGGAACATCGTGGTTTGTCGAAGCTGAAATCGACGTATACCGACAAACTACCGCTGATGATTAACCCTGTTACTGGTCGCGTGCATACCTCGTATCATCAGGCGGTAACGGCAACGGGTCGTCTGTCCTCGACCGATCCTAATCTGCAAAATATCCCGGTGCGTAATGACGAAGGGCGACGCATCCGTCAGGCATTTATTGCCGGGCCGGATAAACGTATTGTCGCTGCGGACTATTCACAGATTGAGCTGCGTATTATGGCGCATCTGTCGCAGGATAAAGGGTTGCTGGATGCCTTCGCTCAGGGTGAGGACATCCACCGTGCAACCGCATCAGAAGTGTTTGGCGTGGCGCTTGGCAAGGTGTCTGGTGAACAGCGTCGCAGCGCCAAGGCGATCAACTTTGGCTTAATTTACGGGATGAGCGCTTTTGGCCTGTCACGTCAGCTGAATATTGGCGCTGGTGAAGCGAAAAAGTATATGGACCTCTACTTTGAGCGTTATCCGGGCGTATTGCGTTATATGGAAGAGACACGGGAACAGGCGGCAGAAAAAGGCTACGTTGAGACTCTGGATGGTCGACGCTTATGGCTGCCGGATATCAAATCCGGCAATGCTATCCGTCGTAAAGCTGCGGAACGTGCAGCCATCAACGCACCAATGCAGGGGACCGCTGCCGACATCATTAAGCGGGCCATGATCGCTGTTGATGGTTGGTTACTGCAGCAGAATGATGACGCGGTAAAAATGATCATGCAGGTACACGATGAACTTGTTTTTGAGATCCATCAGGATGCGGTGGATGCTGCCTGCGAAAAGATACGTCAGTTGATGGAAGGCAGTATGAAGCTGGCTGTACCGCTTCAGGTTGAGGTCGGCATTGGCGATAACTGGGACCAGGCACACTAAGTTGTCACCCGTAAGCGGTGAAATGCCGCTTACGACAATGTCATAAGAAAAAAGTTTACTTAATCGGTTCAGCACAATGCAAAAGCGGCCTGTAAAATGCGCGTTTTGTAACTACCTAACGTCTAAGCATTTTTTTGGTAATTAAACTACAGTTGGTACGCGTTTTTGTGACGAACCTGGTAAAAATGATGTCGATTCCTGAAACTAAACAACAAAAAACCCTTTGTTGGTCAGGAAAAATCAGGTAAAGTTTCTCGCGTAGGGTACAGAGGTAAGATGTTCTATCTTTCAGACCTTTTACTTCACGTAATCGGATTTGGCTGAATATTAGCCGCCCCAGTCATTTATGACTGGGGCGTTTTTTATTGGGCTTTATCTGAAAAAGCGGGTGATTAACCCGCAGGCAGGTTATGCCGTGGTGTCGTCGCCTTCACCTTCTTGTGCCGGTTCCAGCTCGTTAAACCAACTATCCAGTTTATCGCGCAGTTTATCGACGCCCAGTTTCTTCAGCGAAGAGAACATCTCCACCTGCACATCGCCCTGAAAGGCCAGTGATGCTTCGCGCACCATATTCAGTTGTGCTTTACGCGCGCCAGAAGCCAGTTTGTCGGCTTTGGTCAGCAGCAACATAACCGGGATTTCGCTCTGGACCGCCCATTCAATCATTTGTTGGTCGAGATCTTTTAACGGATGGCGGATATCCATCAGTACCACCAATCCCTTCAGTGCCTGGCGTTTTTGCAGATATTCACCCAATGCGCGCTGCCATTTGCGCTTCATCTCTTCCGGCACTTCGGCGTAGCCATAACCCGGTAAATCCACCAGACGTTTGCCTTCCGTCACCTCAAACAAGTTGATGAGCTGAGTGCGCCCCGGCGTTTTACTGGTACGGGCCAGGCTTTTCTGGTTGGTCAGGGTATTCAGCGCACTGGATTTGCCTGCATTCGAGCGACCAGCAAAAGCCACTTCAATACCGCTATCTGCGGGTAAGTGGCGAATATCCGGGGCACTGAGGATGAAATGGGTGACGTGATAATTCAAAGCAGACAAAGTAAAACTCCGGCAAAGTGATTCGGGCAATTGGGCAGAGTATACCTGTTATGGCGCAAAAGTGCCCGATGGCGTCTTAACGCGCCATTTTGTAAGAGATGTGTGATAAGTGCTGCCAGTCATTACCTACTCCCTTTACCTGAAGGTAATTTTTTATTCATTAAATTCAAATGATTATAAAATACTCTGCCTTTTCCTCTACAAATTAAAGAAGAGTCTTACTTGTTCATTTTACCGAGTAGTCTACATTTGGTGTCAGTGCAAGGTAGCACCCATCAGGACGATGTGCTCAGGAGTGTCGGGGGTGACGAGGAGCAGGCAGGAAGCGATTCGGAGAGAAATCGGAAAAGGACAGGGAAATTCGCAGGAGCGATTTGGCGAGGGAGCAACCGGGACGTTGTGAGCCATAATGGATTTATCTCGTGTTTCCTTCGTATGAAGGTGCGAAATAAGGCGACAGCATAGGCTGTCGCCTTTTTTCTTTGTCTGCTTTCTGCTAGATTTCGCCGCAATTCTATACCTTAAATCATTCGGGCGGTGGGAAGGCGAAAAGCGCACTCACCACACCAGCCCGTAATATGGCGGGTATATACTGATTAAAAATTGCCGAGACCCAACACCATGAAGCAACCTGCACAACCAACACGCGGTAAACCCGCCGCTAAAGCGAAACGTAAATCGCGTGAAGATTTGAATATCGAAGCGCGCGACCGCAAACGTGATAAAAAGCATCGCGGCCATGTTGCTGGCAGCCGTGCTAATCCAGAAAAACAGGCCACGGGTAGTGGTCAGGCTAAAAAAGCTCAGGATCCGCGTCTTGGCAGTAAAAAGCCGGTGGCCTTAGTGGCCGATGGACAAACATCCGTGGTGAAAAAGCCGACACCTAAGCCGAAAGCGGAAAAAGTCCGTCTTACCCCGCAGGAAGAATTGGCGAAACTGGAAAATGATGAGCGTCTGGATACCTTGCTGGACCGTCTGGAAAGTGGTGAGACCCTGAGTGGCGAAGATCAGGCCTGGCTGGACGAAACCCTGGATCGCATCGATGAGCTGATGGAAACGCTAGGTATCGCGCTTGATGATGATGCTGACGATGATGAGCAGGCAGAAGAAGATATGATGCGCCTGCTGAAGGGTAAATAAGCCCCATTTTGATCGGCATGCGTATTCACGCATGCCACGCTAATCAGGTATTCACCGATGTTTTGGCCTGGATCAATTTTAGCGCTGCTGCTGGCATGTTATCTAATCAGCTTATTGTTTAAACTACGCCGCCTGTCGCGTCTGAAGTCGCGTTTACATCGGGTTTCTGTGCGTCACCCTGTTCACTCTTCTGCTTCGCGGCCCGCCTTCAGACGACGTCACCGTAAGGAGTGAGCATGTCATCGCAGCAGATTGAGTGGGATCAGCGGCTGATTGAAAAATACAATTACGCCGGTCCGCGCTATACCTCCTATCCTACCGCGCTGGAATTCAGTGAAAATTTTGACGAAGCCGATTTTCAGCAGGCGGTGACGCGCTATCCTGATCGGCCGCTCTCACTGTATGTTCATATCCCGTTTTGTCATCGCCTGTGCTACTTCTGTGGCTGCAATAAAATCGTGACGCGTCAGCTGCACAAAGCCGATCGCTACCTTGATGTGCTGGAGAAGGAAATTAAGCAGCGTGCACCGCTGTTTGCGGGCCGCAGCGTCACCCAGCTGCACTGGGGTGGCGGTACGCCAACCTTCCTTAATCAGCAGCAGGTAAGCCGGCTGGTGGGCTTGTTACGCAGCCATTTTACGCTGGCTGATGACGTGGAGATGTCGATCGAGGTCGATCCGCGCGAAATTGAGCTGGAGATGATCGATCATCTGCGCTCGCTGGGTTTCAATCGTCTCAGCATGGGCGTACAGGATTTCAATAAGGTGGTACAGGAGAAGGTCAATCGCGTGCAGGATGAGGCGATGATCTTCGCGTTGATGCAACGTGCGCGTGACCAGGGATTACGCTCAGTCAGCATCGACCTGATCTACGGTTTGCCGCTGCAAACGCCAGAAAGCTTTGCCTTTACCCTGCAACGTGTTGTTGCCCTCAATCCCGATCGCCTCAGCGTGTTTAATTATGCGCATATGCCTGCGCTTTTCGCCGCGCAACGCAAAATCAAAGACGATGAGCTGCCCAGCGCAGCGCAGAAACTGGAAATTTTACAGCAGACCATCGCCACCCTGACTGGCGAAGGTTATCAGTTTATCGGTATGGACCACTTCGCGCGTCCCGACGATGAATTGGCGGTGGCCCAACGAGCAGGTGAGTTGCACCGCAATTTTCAGGGGTATACCACCCAGGGTGACACGGATTTACTGGGGCTGGGTGTGTCGGCGATTAGCATGCTGGGTGACAGCTACGCGCAGAATCATAAAGATCTGAACACCTGGTACGCCAGCGTTGAGGAACAGGGTAATGCGTTGTGGCGCGGTCTGACCCTGAGTGAAGATGATTGCCTGCGTCGTGATGTGATCAAGACGCTGATTTGCAACTTCGCACTCGACTACGCAGCTATTGAGGCACAATGGCCAATCGTTTTTAAGCGCTATTTCGCGGATGATTTGGGCTTACTGGCACCGCTGGTGGCAGATGGCTTGCTGGAGCAGCATGAGGGCGGTTTACGGGTTACCGGCATTGGTCGCCTGCTGATACGCAATATTTGCATGTGTTTTGATGTGTACCTGCGGCAAAAGGCACGCCAACAGCAATTTTCACGCGTGATATAAAACAACAAAGGGAGCAAGCGCTCCCTTTTTACCCGTTTATTCCATCCCGAGTTCTTTCAATTTGCGCGTCAGGGTATTACGCCCCCATCCCAGCAAACGTGCCGCTTCCTGTTTATGGCCTTGCGTATGGCGCAACGCGGTGGTGAGCAGGGTACGCTCCATCTCCGGTTGTGCTTCAGATAACAGGTTTTGATGACCGGAACGCAACGCACGGTCCGCCCATTGAGCCAGCAGCGTAGCCCAGCTATCCGGCAGCGATTGCACCGGGCTTTCTGGTGCGCTGGATTCAAACAGCTCCGCGGGGAGATCCTGGATCAACACTTCCTGGCCCGCCGCCATCACTGTCAACCAGCGACAGGTATTTTCCAGCTGGCGCACGTTACCTGACCAGTGCAGACGGGTCAGCGCAGCCTCGGTTTCAGGATGCAGAATCTTCGCTTCCACACCCAGCTCACGCGCAGCTACCTGCAGGAAATAGCGTGCCAGGCGTGGAATATCTTCACGACGCTCACGCAGTGGTGGCAGGTGGACACGAATAACGTTCAGACGATGGAACAAGTCTTCACGGAATTTGCCTTCCTGAACCCGCATTTCCAGGTTCTGGTGGGTTGCCGCAATGATACGGACATCCACTTTCACCGGCGCATAGCCACCCACCCGATAGAACTGACCATCGGCCAGTACGCGCAGCAGACGCGTCTGCACATCAAGCGGCATGTCGCCAATCTCGTCAAGAAACAGCGTGCCGCCATCGGCCTGCTCAAAACGTCCCTGGCGGATCTGATTGGCACCGGTAAATGCACCTTTCTCATGACCAAACAGCTCGGACTCAATCAGATCTTTCGGTATCGCCGCCATGTTCAGCGCGATAAAGGGGGCTTTAGCGCGTGGGCTGTGGCGATGCAGGGCATGTGCCACCAGTTCTTTACCGGTACCCGACTCACCATTAATCAGCACGCTGATGGAGGAGCGCGACAGACGGCCAATAATGCGGAACACGTCCTGCATTGCCGGGGCTTCACCGATAATATCGGTGGTTGGGCCGCTGACCGGCTGATTGCGCGGCTGCTGTTGCTCCTGATAATGGCTGATAGCGCGTTCTACCAGCGCAACCGCTTCATCAATATCGAATGGCTTTGGCAGGTAATCAAATGCTCCCTGCTGATAAGCGCTGACGGCGGCATCGAGGTCCGAGTGCGCCGTCATAATGATGACCGGCAGCATCGGATGACGCTGTTTAATTTGTTTAAGCAGCGCCAGCCCATCCATGCCCGGCATGCGAATATCTGACAGTAAAACATCTGGGGTTTTGGTCGAGAGCGCTTCCAGCACTTCGTTGCCGCTGTCAAAAGTTGCACAGCTCAAACCGGCTCCAGTGAGCGCACGTTCAAGCACCCAGCGGATGGAGCTATCGTCATCGACGATCCAGACTATCCCTCGTTGCATAGAAACCTCACTGGCGAATAGGCAGGTAAACCGAGAATTCGGTGTGACCAGGCCAACTGTTAAATTCTATTTTTCCTGAATGCTGATCGATCAGACTGCGCGCAATCGACAGACCTAAACCGGTGCCGCCTTCGCGCCCACTCACCATCGGATAGAACAGCGTATCCTGCAGTTGAGCCGGAATGCCTGGGCCGTCATCTTCAATATCGATGCGTGCCACCAGGCGATATCGTACCCCGTGCAGCGTTAACTGGAACGCGGTGCGGGTGCGGATAATAATCGTGCCGCCTTCTTCACCCAACGCCTGAAGCGCGTTGCGTACTACATTCAGCAGAACCTGCTCAATTTGATCCGGGTCGTGTGGCAGTTCCGGCAGGCTGGGGTCGTAATCACGCACCAGCGAAACATTATCCGGCAACTCCATCGAAACCAGATTGACCACGCGCTCAGCCACCTGATGAATACTTTGGGTGACATGTAAACCGGGCTGTTGCGGGCCAAGCAAACGATCGACCAGATTTCTCAGGCGATCGGCCTGCTCAATAATGACTTTGGTATATTCATTCAGCGAAGGGTCGGGCAGGGCGCGGGATAATAACTGCGCGGCGCCACGTAAACCTCCCAGCGGGTTTTTAATTTCATGCGCCAGACCACGTACCAAATCGCGGGCGGCGACCTGCTGAGCATGCTGAATTTGTTCCTGGCTGAGACGACGCTGATTATCCATCGGCGCCATTTCCAGCAAAATCAAGCCATCGGGCAGACGTTGAGCCGTGAGCGACATAATATGCGCGCGGCCATCTACCACTAAGGTCACTTCGCTGTCGGTAAAGCCCTGGCCAGCCTCAAGACTCTCGCGCATCACCTCAATATTCAGCGAAAAATAGCCGGTTAATTCAGGTAACGGCGTGCCGAATAATTTCCTTGAACTTTGCGCCAGTAATTGCTGTGCTGCCGGATTGGCGTAATGAATTACCAGTTCATTATCGACCAGCAAAATACTGTTTATCAGGGAATTGAGAATCTGCCCCGCATCGGGCAGCGTGCCAGTTGCCATACAGCGTTCCTCTGCACTAATTCAGTGCATTATAGCCTTTGGTGGTAAAACCCGTCATTTGAACGATGAATTCGTGGAGAAAAAAGCCCATCCGGAGATGGGCTGAAAGTTTCCACGGCAACAAAAAATCTTCTGCGTCTTTCGTGCCGCAGCCGCGTTGGCTGCCCTCACTCACCCGGGTCACTGAGCTGTCTCAGCTCCCCGGGATTCTTTCAGTTGCCGCCTGGCTGCAACACGAAATCCGCCGAATATTCCATAGGATTAAACGCTGTAGTACAGCTCAAACTCTACCGGGTGCGGAGTCATGCGAACGCGGTCGTTTTCAGACTTACGCAGTTCGATGTACGCGTCGATAGCGTCATCAGTGAACACGCCACCACGGGTCAGGAACTCGCGGTCTTCGTTCAGGCAGTTCAGCGCTTCTTCCAGTGAACCAGCCACTTTTGGAATCTCAGCTTCTTCTTCCGGCGGCAGGTCATACAGGTTTTTGTCCATCGCATCGCCAGGGTGGATCTTGTTGATGATGCCATCAAGGCCAGCCATCAGCAGTGCGGTGAATGCCAGGTACGGGTTAGCAGCCGGGTCCGGGAAGCGCGCTTCGATACGACGAGCTTTCGGGCTGGCAACAACCGGGATACGGATTGAAGCAGAACGGTTACGGGCTGAGTAAGCCAGCATTACCGGCGCTTCGTAGCCTGGGACCAGACGCTTGTAAGAGTTGGTGGTCGGGTTAGCCAGGGCGTTGATGGCTTTAGCGTGTTTGATGATACCGCCGATGTAGAACAGAGCAGTTTCAGACAGGCCGCCGTATTTGTCGCCAGAGAACAGGTTCACGCCGCCTTTAGAAAGAGACATGTGGCAGTGCATACCTGAACCGTTGTCACCAAACATTGGCTTCGGCATGAAGGTTGCAGTTTTGCCGTAAGCGTGAGCAACGTTGTGAACAACGTATTTGTAGATCTGAATTTCGTCAGCTTTTTTGGTCATGGTGTTGAAGCGGGTAGCCACTTCGTTCTGACCAGCAGTTGCTACTTCGTGGTGATGAGCTTCAACCACCAGACCCATTTGCTCCATAGTCAGACACATGGCAGAACGGATGTCCTGAGCTGAGTCGACCGGAGGAACCGGGAAGTAACCACCTTTGATACCCGGACGGTGACCTTTGTTACCGCCTTCGTATTCTTTACCGGTGTTCCATGCTGCTTCGATATCGTCGATAGCAACATGTGAACCCGAAGTTGAAGAACCGAAACGGATGTCATCGAACAGGAAGAATTCCGGCTCAGGTCCAAACAGTACGGTATCAGCGATGCCAGAAGAGCGCAGGAAATCTTCAGCGCGCTTGGCGATTGAACGCGGGTCGCGATCGTAGCCCTGCATGGTGCCTGGCTCAAGGATGTCACAACGGATGATCAGCGTCGGGTCTTCGAAGAACGGATCCAGAACAGCAGTAGTTGCGTCCGGCATCAGCACCATGTCTGATTCGTTAATGCCTTTCCAGCCACCGATGGAGGAGCCATCGAACATTTTGCCTTCTTCGAAGAAGTCAGCGTTAACCTGGTGAGCAGGGATAGTAACGTGCTGTTCTTTACCTTTGGTATCGGTAAAACGCAGGTCAACAAACTTAACTTCGTGCTCGTTCATCATCGAGAGAACGTGTTCAGCGGACATACTCAACTCTCCTGGAAATTGTCATTGTCGTCGTGGTGAGAGAACTTCGTTGCCTGGAATGTGCCATGGTTTCTGACATCTCCTAACCAAAGATCTCGGCAAGCTCTTCAACCGTTGTGCAACTGTCGTTTTCGCTTGAAAATACTAAAGCGAATTCTGTGCCAACTTTTTTATTACAGGTAAAATCGTGCTGTGGTGCGCCCTTTAGTGAGTCGGCGGCTGCACCAGGATGGATTGCATGCACCTTAATGGTGCCTTGCTGGTGAATTTGAGCACCATTGTGGTGCAAAACGCCATCGCAGTGCAGATTAATGCACCGCAATTGGTGCTAAAAACCAGCACTTCAAGAAACTTTAGGCGAAATCTGTGATCATGTTCAGTCTTCCGCTTAATCCGTGTACAATACCGCGTTATTTCTATTTCTATAATGCCTGAGGCAAAGCTGTGACCGAAAATTTGCGTAACATCGCCATCATCGCGCACGTTGACCACGGTAAGACCACCCTGGTTGATAAACTGCTGCAACAGTCCGGTACTTTCGACGCCCGTACCGAAGCGACTGAGCGCGTAATGGACTCCAACGATTTGGAGAAAGAGCGTGGAATTACCATCCTCGCAAAAAACACCGCCATCAAATGGAATGATTACCGTATCAACATCGTTGATACCCCGGGACACGCCGACTTCGGTGGTGAAGTTGAGCGCGTAATGTCCATGGTGGATTCGGTGCTGCTGGTTGTCGATGCGATGGATGGCCCGATGCCGCAAACCCGCTTCGTAACCAAAAAAGCCTTCGCCCACGGCCTGAAGCCGATTGTTGTTATCAACAAAGTTGACCGCCCTGGTGCGCGTCCGGATTGGGTGGTGGATCAGGTATTTGACCTGTTCGTTAACCTCGATGCGACTGACGAACAGCTGGACTTCCCGATCATTTACGCTTCAGCGCTGAATGGTATCGCGGGTCTGGACCACAATGACATGGCTGACGACATGACCCCGCTGTATCAGGCGATCGTTGACCGTGTTTCTCCGCCGCAGGTTGAAGTTGAAGCACCGCTGCAGATGCAGATCTCTCAGCTGGACTACAACAACTACCTGGGTGTTATCGGTATCGGCCGCATCAAACGCGGTAAAGTGAAGCCGAACCAGCAGGTTACGATCATTGATAGCGAAGGCAAAACCCGCAACGGTAAAGTCGGTAAAGTGCTGGGCCACCTCGGTCTGGAACGTATCGAAAGCACCGTTGCTGAAGCTGGCGATATCATTGCGATCACCGGTCTGGGTGAGCTGAACATTTCTGACACCATTTGTGACCCGCAGAATGTTGAAGCGCTGCCTGCCCTGAGCGTGGACGAGCCGACTGTTACCATGTTCTTTAACGTAAACACCTCACCGTTCTGCGGTAAAGAAGGTAAATACGTGACTTCGCGCCAGATTCTGGAGCGTCTGAACAAAGAACTGGTACACAACGTGGCACTGCGTGTTGAAGAAACTGCTGACGCTGATGCGTTCCGCGTTTCTGGCCGTGGTGAGCTGCACCTGTCAGTGCTGATCGAAAACATGCGTCGTGAAGGTTACGAGCTGGCGGTATCCCGTCCGAAAGTTATCTTCCGTGAGTTCGAAGGTCGTAAGCAGGAGCCGTTCGAGAACGTGACCCTGGACATCGAAGAGACCCACCAGGGTTCTGTGATGATGGCGATGGGTGAGCGTAAAGGCGACATGAAAAACATGGATCCGGATGGTAAAGGCCGCGTGCGTCTTGACTACGTGATCCCAAGCCGTGGTCTGATCGGTTTCCGTAACGAATTCATGACCATGACTTCAGGTACCGGTCTGCTGTACTCCACCTTCAGCCACTATGATGACGTTCGTCCGGGTGAAGTGGGCCAGCGCCAGAACGGCGTACTGATCTCCAACGGTCAGGGTAAAGCGGTAGCCTTCGCCCTGTTCGGTCTGCAGGATCGCGGTAAGCTGTTCCTGGGTCACGGTGCGGAAGTTTACGAAGGCCAGATCATCGGTATTCACAGCCGTTCTAACGACCTGACTGTAAACTGCCTGACCGGTAAAAAACTGACCAACATGCGTGCGTCAGGTACTGATGAAGCGACGACTCTGGTTCCGCCAGTTAAGATGACGCTTGAGCAGGCTATCGAGTTTATCGATGACGATGAACTGGTTGAAGTAACTCCGCAGTCAGTACGTATTCGTAAACGTCATCTGACCGAGAACGACCGTAAGCGTGCGTCTCGCGGCAGCAAAGACTAAGCGAAACTGTCTGAATCTTAAGCCCCGCATGCGGGGCTTTTTTCTGCCTGCAATCCGCAACAACCCTCAATTCCTGCAAGTTGATCCCGCTTCCGGTTTGCCAATTTAGCCCGCACCATCGCTGTTCAGCCTCCATTTTTGCCGCTAGAGTGAATGATCCAGGGAATATAAAGGAGGCGTCATGCTCTACATCTTTGATTTAGGCAATGTGATTGTTGATATTGATTTCAACCGTGTGCTCGGCGTCTGGAGTGACCTTGGGCGCGTTCCACTGGCGATGTTACAAAGCCGCTTTCGTATGGATGAAGCTTTTGAACAACACGAACGGGGTGAGATCAGCGATCAGCATTTCGCGGCCCGTTTGTGCGACCAGCTGGATATTGCGCTCAGTTATGAACAGTTCACCACCGGCTGGCAGGCGGTGTTTATTGATGTCCGTCCGGACACGCTGGCGGTGATGAATAAGCTGCGTGCGGATGGTCATCGTGTGGTGATCCTTTCTAACACCAATCGCCTGCATTATGAGTTCTGGCCGACGCAATATCCCGAGGTGCAACAGGCAGCGGACACTCTCTATATGTCGCAGGATGTCGGTATGCGCAAACCTGAGGCTCGTATCTATCAGCATGTCCTGGAGAATGAAGGTTTTACCGCTGATCAGGCGGTGTTCTTCGATGATAACCACGCCAACATTGAGGCCGCGCGCCTGCTTGGCATTGATAGCGTGCTGGTTACCGACAATAAAACCGTGCCCGCCTGGTTTGCAGGCCGTCTCTGACTGATGCTGATACGACATCTGCGCCACTCCTCGCACGCATTTCTCCTGTGGGTAAAGCTGCTGTGGCGGCGCATTGATGAAGACAACATGACGACGCAGGCGGGCAATCTTGCCTACGTCTCTTTGCTGGCACTGGTACCTCTGGTTGCGGTGGTGTTTGCGTTGTTCGCCGCATTTCCGGTGTTCTCCGACATTAGCGAGCAGCTGAAAAACTTCATCTTCACCAACTTCATGCCTGCGGCGGGCAACACCATCCAGCGCTATCTGGAACAGTTCGTCGCCAACGTGAATAAAATGACCGCGGTGGGGGCGGTAAGCCTGATCGTCACGGCGTTGCTGCTGATGCATTCAGTCGATAGCGCGCTAAACGTCATCTGGCGCAGTGATAAAAAGCGGCCGGTGGTGTATTCGTTTGCCGTCTACTGGATGATCCTGACTCTCGGGCCGCTCCTGGCGGGGGCCAGTCTGGCCATCAGCTCTTATCTGCTGTCGTTGCGCTGGGTAAACGTCTCGGGCGTCAATAGCCTGATAGAGCAGGTACTACGTATCTTCCCTTTACTCCTCTCGATTCTCGCCTTCTGGCTGCTGTACAGCATCGTACCAACACGCCGTGTCCCTGCGCGCGATGCGTTGGTGGGGGCGGTGGTAGCCGGCCTGCTGTTTGAGCTGGGCAAAAAAGGCTTCGCGCTCTATGTTACGATGTTTCCCTCGTATCAGTTAATTTACGGGGTGCTGGCGGTAATCCCTATTCTGTTTCTATGGGTTTACTGGACCTGGTGTATTGTGTTGTTAGGTGCAGAAATCACCGTCACGCTGGATGACTATCGTCAGTTAAAACAGCGGGAACGAGAAAAAGAACGAGAGGAAACATGATTGCTTTGATTCAACGCGTCAGTCGCGCCAGTGTCAGCGTCGACAGCGCGATTGTGGGAGAGATTGGTGCCGGTTTGCTGGTGTTGCTGGGTGTTGAAAAGGGCGACGATGAAAAAAAAGCACAGCGATTGTGCGAGCGCGTTCTGGGTTATCGCATCTTCGGCGATGAGAACGACAAAATGAATCTCAATGTGCAACAGGCGGGTGGCAGCGTGCTGGTGGTATCACAATTTACGCTGGCAGCCGACACGCAAAAAGGCATGCGGCCCTCCTTTTCTGGTGGTGCGGAACCGGCTGAAGCCGAGCGCCTCTATGACTATTTTAGTGCGTGCTGCCGTGAGCAGGGCGTGACAACAGCCAATGGCCGCTTTGCTGCCGATATGCAGGTAGCGCTGGTTAACGATGGTCCGGTGACCTTTTGGTTGCAGGTGTGAGATTTTCAGCCGAGCGGCAAGGGATCAGCCACGTAAGCTCCGAACGAGAGAATCACTTTATGTATCATCTTCGCGTACCGCAAACTGCTGAAGAACTGGATATGTACTACCAGTTCCGCTGGGAAATGTTACGTAAACCGTTGCGTCAGCCGCAGGGTTCCGAGCGGGATGCCTGGGATGCGTTGGCTCATCATCAGATGGTGGTGGATGAGCAGGGCAAGCCTGTGGCGGTCGGGCGGTTATATATCAATGCTGAAAATGAAGCGGCGATCCGCTTCCTCGCTGTGCATCCGTCGGTGCAGGGCAAAGGCCTGGGAACGCTGGTGGCGATGACGCTGGAGTCGGTGGCACGCCAGGAAGGGGCAAAACGCGTCACCTGTAGCGCGCGCGAAGATGCCGTCGAGTTCTTCGCCAAGCTGGGCTTCGTCAATCAGGGGGAAATCACGGCACCGCAAACCACGCCGGTACGTCATTTTCTGATGATCAAACCGGTGGTGACGCTGGACGATATTCTGCATCGCGCCGACTGGTGTGGGCAGCTGCAGCAGGCCTGGTATGAGCATATTCCGCTGAGTGAAAAGATGGGTGTGCGTATCCTGCAATATACCGGACAGAAGTTTGCCACCACCATGCCGGAAACCGGTAACCAGAACCCGCACCATACCTTGTTTGCCGGTAGCCTGTTCTCGCTGGCTACGCTCACTGGCTGGGGCTTGATTTGGTTGCTGCTGCGCGAACGTCATCTGGGCGGCACCATCATTCTGGCCGATGCGCATATTCGATACAGCAAACCGATCAGTGGCCGTCCGGGTGCGATCGCTGATCTAGGCTCGCTGAGCGGCGATCTCGATCGCCTGGCGCGTGGACGCAAAGCGCGCGTGCAGATGGAAGTTGAGCTATTTGGTGATGAGGAGCTGGGCGCGGTATTTGAAGGGGTGTATATCGTGTTACCTGCCGATCCCCAGGGGCCACTGGAAGAGGGTGGCTCCGGCGCGCGTATTGATTAGCGCGTAGCGGCGCGATGTATCGCGCCGCAATGGGAGATTACTGAACCTGCCCGGCATGCATGGTCTGCTGCACTGACTGGGTATCCGTCGTTACCGACAGAGTGCCATTGATGCTCGGGCGCAATGGCGACGTTGCGTTCAGTGAACCATTCACCTGAAGCAACAGGTTGCTATTGCCATTCAACGACAGCGCTGGCCAGCCCCAGTTTTCCAGGATATTCGCCGGAACCGCCTGCCCTTTCAGATGCAATGTCAGCGGACGCTGCGCCTGTTGGCCGACAGTCGCCGTGCCCTCCAGTAAGCCGCTGCCGTTAAAGGCGCTCATCTCACTGACCTGAATTTGCTGATCGTCTGCGCTCAGGCTAATCGACGGGTGGCGTAAATCGGTGCGGTTAAAGGTGGCCTCGGCGGCGTTGAAACTGGCTTTACCCGCCCAGATCCCCCATTGTTGCTGACGTGCCAGCAACAGGTTTTCGCCACTGCCGTCCAGCGCGGTCATCTGGAACGGAAATGCCGGATTGATATCAATGATCAGGTTACGGTTGGCCGTCACGCGTTTCAGCAGCACGCTATCGAGCCAGGACGGCAAACTCTGTTGCCAGCGGTCGCGCCAGTTCTGCGGCAGCGTATATTCCAGCCCGGCCACCGCCAGTTCATCCAGGGTCAGACGTTTATCGCTTCGCGTCCAGTTACCGCTGGCGCGTATTACGCCATTGGCCCAGCGTGAACTGAATTGCGTGAGGGCAATGCCTTGTGGTGAAAAGTCGGCATTGACGATGGGATCGTTCAGCTCAAAGGCACCGTTAATAAAGTTTCCGGCGTTCATCGCCAGCGAACCGTCATCGCTCTGCCAGTCATTACCGCGCCAGGTCAGGTTTTTCAGGGTTAAATCGAGGTCCGTCACCGCCCAGTCTGGTCCCTGCAAGCGCGCATCTGTCATATCGAGGCGATTAATTGTCACCGATGGCACGTCACTGATAGGGTTGAGGAAATCGAGCAAGCCTTTATGGGTTTGCAGGCGGATATCATTGAGGCGCAGCTGGTTAATTCTCCAGTTGCCCTGCGCATCGCGCTCCGCATCACCGGTCATCGATCCGCGCGCCAGATCGGCACCGATATTACTCAGCACCAGGCGGTGCTGTGCCACATTCCCCTGCAACAGCACATTATTACCGCGTACGCCATCCAGCGTCATTTCACCGGCACTCATCTGGAACTGTGCGTCGTTGCCGAGCATATCGCGGGCCGTCGGCTTCCACGGCAGAACACCACCGTTTACTTTGCGCGCAAACATCGGTAGCGCACTGCCTGGGCTGTCGATCCGCATGTTATTGAGTTGCAGGCGATTGGCTTGCATCGGCAACGCGCTATCCGGGGTCAGGTTAGCCAGGTTAATTTCGCCATCACGTAATTCAATGCTGCTGAAGTGCAGCGGATCGCTGAACTGCACCAGTGCCAGACCGAGATCGACGCGTTTGGCGACCAGCACAGCGGGCTGGCCGTCATGACCGAAGCTAAAGTCATCAAGGATGATGTGCGAAGGCGCAGAGAAGTTATGTTCGATTTTGCTGAGGGACAGATGCCAGTCAGTTTTGTCACTCACCCAACGGCTAAACCAACCTGCACCCCACTGTGTTTGCAGCAACACATACAGGATGACAAAGGCCAGCAGAATTAGCAGCAGTAAGGTAAGGAAAAACTTTCCAAGAAATTTCATCGCATCCATCCCGATCTTTTATCCGGTAAGATGCTGTTATGCCTGAATTACCGTTGCAGCTCAACAGCCTGGATGTAAAAGCGGATAAATATCAGGCAGGCATCAGCCTGCCCGGAAGATTACTTTTCCTGTGGGAAGATAAGGTTAAGCACGATAGCGGTGATACCACCCGCAGCAATACCCGAGGAAAGCAGGGTTTTCAGCCAGTCTGGTGCGAACTGCAGAATCAGTGGCTGCTGTGAAACGCCCAGGCCCACCGCCAGTGACAGCGCGATAATCATAATGGCGCGACGATTTAGCGGTTCGCGAGAAACGATGCGTACACCGGATGCGGCAATTGTACCAAACATTACAATGGTCGCGCCGCCCAGCACCGGCTCGGGGATGTGTTGTACAAAGCCACTGACTGCCGGAAACAGGCCGAGCACAATCAACATCAGTGCGACCACAAAACCGACATAGCGGCTGGCTACGCCGGTCAGCTGGATCACGCCGTTGTTCTGGCCAAAGCAGGAGTTTGGAAACGTATTGAACAATGCCGATACAAAAGAGTTGAGGCCATTCGCCAGCACACCCCCTTTCAGGCGTTTCATGTACAGCGGGCCGCTCACCGGTTGTTCAGAAACATCGGACGTGGCGGTGATATCACCTATGGTTTCCAGTGAGGTCACCATAAATACCAGCATTAACGGAATCAGCAGATTCCAGTCAAAGCCGAGACCGTAATAAAGCGGAGAGGGTACCGAAACCAGCGCCTGATTGGTCGGGGTGGTATTTTCCGGCAGCATCCCCAGCGCCCACGCCAGCAGATAGCCCACCGCCATGGCAATCACCAGTGAGGCGACGCGCAGATACGGATTACGCTGGCGATTCAGCAGTATGATCACCAGCAGTACCGCACCGGCCAGCAGCAGATTTTTCGGCGCGCCAAAACTATGGTCGTTCATCGCCGCAAAGCCACCGCCGATAGACGTTAATCCGACCTGAATCAGCGACAGGCCGATGATCATCACCACAATGCCCGATACCAAAGGCGTGATAATGCGGCGCGCCAGATGCAGCACGCGCGACAGCACCATCTCGGTACAGGAGGCCACCATCAGGGTACCGAACAGTGCGGCCATCATGGTGGGCACATCGGCTCCGCCATTTTTCAGCGCCATGCCACCCATAATCAGCGGGGTCACAAAGTTAAAACTGGTACCCTGAATCGACAGCAGGCCCGATCCGACTGGCCCCCAGGTTTTAATTTGCAGCACAGACGCCACACCCGAGGCGAACAGCGACATGCTGATAATGTGCTGCGTATCCTGCGCGGGCAAACCCAGCGCCTGGCAGATCAGTAATGCCGGGGTAATCACCGCCACAAACATCGCCAGCAGATGCTGACAGGCAGCAAACAGCGTTTGCGGTAGCGGTGGACGGTCTTCAAGACGATAAATCAGTTCACTTTTTGCCGCGGTTGCGGCACTGGCAGGCTGGCGGGACTCAGCGGTATTGACGGACATGGTGGACGTTCTCAATCACAACAAAGGGGCAATTTTAAACCGATGCCGAATGAAAGCAAACGTTTGCAAAACCCCTTTTCACTTCCCGATCGTCAGAGGGTAAATACCGTGCGGCAGCGGCTGTCATCTTCACGCCATGCGTCGTGCACTTCACTCAACGGACGCATCTGGAAGGGAATGGAGAAATCGCTCTGCGCAGCTGCGGTCAGCAACTCACCGATACAGGCCACCAGTTCTGAGTGGGACACACTGCCAAGGCCGCTCCCCATCAGAGTCAGCCCTGATGAACGCAGTAATTTACTATGCAGTGGGATCTCCTGACCGCTCAGCGAACCAATCTGCACAAAACGCACCACCTTCTCACCACCGGCGACGGCCGCCTGCATGATATCGAGCGCGCTCTGGCCCCAGAGATAATCCAGCACCACATCGATGCCTTCCGCCATCAGCGCTGGCAGCGCTGTCGGCAATGAATCCAGCGTCAGGGTGATATCCGCCCCCTGGGCGCGCAGCTGCTCCAGCGCTTCGCGATTGCGCCCGGTGGCGATGATTTTCCCGGCTCCCAAATGGCGGGCGATGCGCACCGCCAGTCCACCTGAGGTCCCTGTTGCACCGTTGATCAGCACCGTTTCGCCTTGCGCAAGCTGCGCCCGGCGCGTTAAGGCGGCCCAGGAAGACATTCCGGGGTTGGCAAGTGCAGCGGCCAGCACCGGGTCCAGGGTCTCTGGTAGCGGCACGATACTCTCGGCCGACACCTGAGTTCTCTCCGCCATGCTGCCCCAGGGGGCATTAAACGCAAGGAAATACACCGGGTCACCATTGCTGAGGTAGCCGGTGCCATCAATGCCGGTGATAAACGGGTACTGCATCGCTGAGCTGTAGTGCGTCCCTGCGGCCCGCGATTTGGCCAGCTGGCTGATGGCTGCGGCTTTGACCGTCACCACAACCTGGTTTTCATCAGCCTGAGGTTCAGGGAAATCACCGTACACCGGCAGTTCACCCGCCGCAGAAACGATCGCTGCTTTCATGTTTTCACCTTCAGTTAATCGGGATATATGTGTATTATGCACACAATAAGCTTGCCTCGGGATAGCGTCAATGGAAAGTGTGCAAAATACACATAATATTGCAGCCTTCGATGATCTGCACAACGCGCTGCTGACAATTGTTGGCACCTTCAATCGCCCGCAACGCGATGAGTTACTGATAAAAGAATCCAATATTCAGCTGGATAGGGCGTTGTTCCCGTTACTGGTGCAGATTGGTCGCTTTGGTCCGATAGGTGTGGTTGAACTGGCTGACCGGGTTGGCCGTGACTACACCACGGTAAGTCGTCAGGTGGCGAAACTTGAGGAGATCGGGCTGGCACAGCGGCAGAAAAGCGCCAGGGACAAGCGTGTGAATGAAGCGGCTATCACGGCGGCAGGGAAAGCGATGACCGATAAAATCGATGCGGCGCGTGCGAAAATTTACGGCGAGGTGTTTCAGGCGTGGCAGGACAATGAACGCGCTGAACTGGCGCGACTGTTGGGTAAGTTTGTCGCCGATTTCACCACGCTGGATCGTGGCAAAAATGCGGGTTAAGCGTTGCTGTAGCGCTCGGTCTCCGGCAGCCAGCGTTCAATCAGCGCCTGAGCCTGCTCAGGATAATGCTGGTGGATATGACGTGCCACGCGCTGAACTTCGGGGATCATGCTTTGATCGCGCAGTAAATCGGCCACTTTAAACTCGGCATTGCCGGTCTGACGTGTGCCGAGCAGTTCGCCGGGACCGCGAATCTCCAGATCATGCTGGGCGATAACGAAACCATCGTTGCTGTCGCGCAGCACCTGCAAACGCTTCTGCGCCGTTTTGCTGAGCGGTGCTTTGTACAACAGCACACAATGAGAGGCGATCGCACCGCGTCCGACGCGTCCGCGTAGCTGGTGCAGCTGCGCCAGACCAAGGCGTTCCGGGTTTTCGATAATCATCAGGCTGGCATTGGGGACATCCACCCCGACTTCAATCACCGTGGTGGCTATCAGCAACTGGATTTCGTTGGCTTTAAACGCCTGCATCACCGCCTGCTTCTCAGCCGGTTTCATGCGACCATGAACCAGACCAACCTGCAACCCAGGCAGCGCAATTTTCAGCTCCTGCCAGGTCGCTTCAGCGGCCTGCGCTTCCAGCAGCTCGGATTCTTCAATCAGCGTACAAACCCAATACGCCTGTCGGCCTTCATGGCAGGCGCTTTGTACGCGCGCAATGATCTCGTTGCGACGGCTGTCCGGGATGGCGACAGTGGTGACCGGCGTGCGGCCTGGTGGCAGCTCGTCAATGGTCGACGTATCGAGATCGGCATAAGCAGTCATTGCCAGGGTACGTGGAATGGGGGTGGCGGTCATGATCAGCTGGTGCGGATGAAAACCCTGCTCCTCGCCTTTTTCCCACAGCGCCAGACGCTGGTGCACACCAAAGCGGTGTTGTTCATCAATGATCACCAACGCCATGCCGCTGAACTGTACCTGTTCCTGAAACAACGCATGAGTGCCGACCACCATCGCCACCTGGCCGCTGGCAATGGCCTCCTGCTGCGCCTGACGTGCCTTGCCTTTTTGCTTGCCCGCCAGCCAGCCCACTTCAATACCCAGTGGCGCGAACCACTGGCGAAAGTTATTGGCGTGCTGCTCAGCCAGCAACTCGGTGGGGGCCATCAGCGCCACCTGCTTGCCATAAGCGATGACATTCAGCGCCGCAAGCGCGGCAACCAGGGTTTTACCCGAGCCAACATCGCCCTGCACCAGTCGCATCATCGGGAAGTCGTGGGCCAGATCGCGCTCAATTTCTGCCACCACCCTCTGCTGCGCTCCGGTTGGGGAGAAGGGCAGTGCGGCCAGCAGTTTATCCACCAGCTGATGATTGGCCGGCAGCGGCAACGCGTGATGGCGTTGTGCGCCAGCTCGCACCGCCAGCATGCTGAGGTTATGCGCCAGCAGTTCTTCCAGAATCAGACGACGTTGTGCCGGATGACGCCCCGTTTCCAGCTCGCTCAGACGCAAATCCGGCGGCGGGCGATGCAGGGTGCGCAAGGCATCCGGCAGGCTGATTAACCCGCCGCTGAGTTCTGGCGGCAGCAACTCGGCGATGGGGCAGCTTTCCAGCAACGTCAAAGCCTGGTCGGTCAGATTGCGCAGTGTCGCCTGACGAATGCCTTCGGTGGTGGGATAAACCGGCGTCAGGGTTTCCTGTAATTCCACGCCACTGTGCTCACCCTGGATACGGTATTCAGGATGGATAATCTCTGCGCCACGCTGGCCCCGTTTGATTTCACCATAAGCAGTGACACGGCGGCCCGGCGACAGGCTGTTTTTCATTCCGGCGTTAAAATTGAAGAAGCGCATGGTCAGCACACCGCTGCCATCGCTGATTTGGCACACCAGCATACGACGGCGGCCAAAGGTGATCTCACTGTGCAGCACTTCACCTTCCACCGTGGCCCAGATGCCCGGTAGCAGGTCATTAATACGGTAGAGTTGGGTGCGATCTTCGTAACGCAGCGGCAGGTGCAGCAGCAGATCCTGGATGGTGAACAGGCCAAGTTTGGCCAGTTTCGCCGCCTGGCTGGCGCCGACGCCGGCCAGGGTACTGAGCGGGATGGCATCCAGCAGACGGCCTTTCATTTTTTACCCGTCGCTTGCATGGTCGCCCACCATCCGGCATCGGCTTCGACTTCGCCAGCATCGTTGATGTGCGGATAGGGCAGACCTTTTTGCTTTGCAACGCGCGCCAGCACCGGATAGCCACCTTCAAACAGCAAACGCTGCTGTTCCTCTTCATCCAGCAAACTATAAGTACGCTGGTACATACCGGCATTTTGCCGCTGGCGTTGCGCTTCATACAGAATCAACGCTGAAGCCACCGACACGTTGAGCGACTGCACCATGCCGACCATAGGGATGATGATGTCCTGATCGGCCAGCGCCAGTGCCTCTGCGGTGATACCGGTTTTTTCCTGGCCCATCAGAATACAGGTGGGTAGCGTGTAATCGATCTCACGAAAATCGACTGCTTTGGCTGACAGATTGGTCGCCAGCACCTGCATTTTTTGTTCTTTGAGATGGGAGACTGCTTCGGCGATGTTACGGTGAGTTTTCACCTTCACCCAGCTATTGCTGCCTGCGGAAGCTGACACCATGGTACGCATACGCACGCTGGGCCATACCGCATGCACTTCATGGATACCCACGGCATCGGCAGTACGGATCACCGCCGAGACGTTATGCGGCTTATGCACCTGTTCCATGCAGACGGTGAGATCGTGCTGGCGCAGGGCCAGCATCTCGCGAATACGAGCAAAACGTTGAGCGTTCATGCACTAATTACGATTTCGGTGAACTTTAATCACATCCGGCATTACGCGGATTTTACGCATAATGTTAGCCAGATGGACGCGATCCTGCGCGGTCAGGCGGATAAAGGCGCTATACACGCGACCGTCTCGTTCTTCGGTATTGAGGCTTTGAATGTTGGAACTGGCGGTGTTGATCGCCGCTGTCAGGTTGGCCAGCGCGCCCTGATGGTTGAACATATCAACTTTAATTTCGGCGACGAATTCCTGATCGGTCACTTTATCCCATTCAACCGGCATGAATTTTTCCGGTTCTTTCTGGTAACCGCGAATATTGCGGCAGGATTCGTGATGCACCACCAGCCCTTTACCGGGGCTGATGTGTGCAACGATGGGATCACCAGGAATCGGGCGGCAGCATTTAGCGAAGGTGATCAGCACGCCATCAGCGCCTTTAATCGGCAGCTTCTTACGTTTACTGCTGGCGACCGGTTCGGTGCCCGATTGCAGCAGATTCTTCGCCACGACGACGCTCATGGCGTTACCGAGACCAATTTCCGCCAGCAAATCATCGAAGCTGGCCAGCTTCATACGTTCCAGTTCCTGCTGAATATTCTCCGCAGGAATCTCGGCCAGTTTGCGGCTGCCTCCCAGCGCATGGCTGAGCAGGCGGCGACCCAGGTTGACTGAATCCTCACGCTTGAGGTTTTTCAGCAACTGACGAATCTTAGCGCGAGCTTTGGAACTGACGACAAAATTGAGCCAGGCCGCATTAGGGCGAGCACCCGGCGCAGTAATGATTTCGACAGTCTGGCCGCTGGTCAGCGCCTGTGACAACGGGTAAGGCTGACGGTCGACACGCGCGCCGACGCAGGCATGGCCGATATCGGTATGCACGGCATAGGCAAAGTCGACCGGAGTCGCACCCGCCGGTAATTCGACAATGCGGCCTTCCGGCGTGAACACGTAGATCTCATCCGGGAAGAGATCCGATTTCACGCTTTCAATAAATTCGAAGGAGCTTCCCGCGCTCTGTTGCAGCTCCAGCAAGCTTTGCAGCCAGCGCTGAGCACGTACCTGCGCGGTGGTGCCACTTTCACCGGCCTGTTTATAGGCCCAGTGTGCAGCAACCCCCATTTCCGCCATCTGATCCATATCTTCCGTGCGGATTTGTACCTCAACCGGCACGCCGTGCGGGCCAATCATTGAAGTATGTAACGATTGATAACCGTTAGCCTTGGGGATGGCGATGTAATCTTTAACGCGTCCAGGACGCGGTTTATACAGGCTGTGCATCTGGCCAAGCACGCGATAACAGGTATCTAAATCTTTCACGATAACGCGGAAGGCATAAATATCCATGATCGAGTGAAATCGCTGCTCTTTCAGGTGCATTTTGCGGTAAATCGAATAGAGATGTTTCTCACGACCACTGACGCGACAGGGGATCCCCGCCTCCTGCAGACGGCCATCGATTTCAGAAAGGATCTTCTGAATCATCTCTTTACGGTTACCGCGCGCCGCCTTGACCACCTCTTTGATGACCCGATAGCGGTTCGGGTGCAACGCTTCAAAGCCCAACTCCTCCAGCTCAGTTTTCAGGTGATGAATACCGAGGCGGTGGGCCAATGGGCTATAAATTTCGAGGGTTTCCCGGGCAATACGACGGCGTTTGTCCGGTCGCAGTGCGCCGAGCGTGCGCATATTGTGGGTGCGGTCAGCCAGTTTGATCAGAATGACGCGGATATCCTGCACCATTGCCATGATCATTTTGCGGAAGTTTTCAGCCTGGGCTTCTTTCTTGTCGCGGAACTTCAGCTTATCGAGTTTTGATACGCCTTCCACCAGCTCGGCAACGCTTTTGCCAAACAGCTGTTCCATATCCTGGTAAGTGGCGGGGGTATCTTCGATAACATCGTGCAGTAATGCCGCCATTAGCGTTTCGTGGTCGAGTTTCATCTCGGCCAGAATGCAGGCAACTGCAACAGGATGGGTGATATAAGGCTCACCGCTGGAACGAGTTTGTCCCTCGTGAGCATCACGTGCGACAAGATAAGCTTGCCTGAGGCGCTTGATTTGCTCCTCAGGCAAGTATTTTTCAATCAGTTGATTGAGGCTTTCAAACAGATACAAGGTTGACCTGCAGAGTGCTGTTAACGACGACCTTCAGCGATAGCGGTAACGGCTTGTAACTCAGCGGCTTCCTGCTCTTGCTGTTCCTGACGATCACGAACATCCAGAATCTGGTTAGTGATCAGGCCTTCTTCGATTTCGCGCAGGGCGATAACGGTGGATTTATCGTTCTCTTCCGGAACCAGCGGATCTTTGCCGCCTACCTGCATCTGACGTGCACGACGTGCAGCGACCAACACCAGGTCAAAACGGTTACCAATTTTCTCTACTGCGTCCTGAACGGTTACGCGTGCCATAGGTGTGCTACTCCACAGATGATGAAGAAATGACTGGGCATAATACTGAAAGTGAATTCAGACTGCCAATAGTTTGCTGATTAAAGCATCATGTCGCGATTTCTGGCGACTCATACGCAGACGTTCTGCGCGAATAATGGTTTTCAGATCGGACAGCGCCAGATCGAAATCATCATTCACAATTAAATAATCGTATTCGGCATAGTGACTCATTTCAGCCACGGCCTGGGCCATACGGCGGGCAATGACCTCTTCGCTATCCTGACCGCGTCCACGCAGGCGGCGATCCAGTTCCTCGGTTGAGGGTGGCAACACAAAAATGCTGCGTGCAGCAGGCATTTTCTGGCGAATTTGCTGTGCACCCTGCCAGTCGATATCAAGAAACACATCAACGCCGGTTGCCAGCACTCGCTCAATGGCGGCGCGTGAGGTGCCGTAATAGTTGCCAAAGACTTCCGCATGCTCAAGGAAGGCATCCTCGGCAATCATGGCTTCAAATTCCGGTTTCGATACGAAAAAGTAATGTTCACCATGAGCTTCGCCGGGACGCACGCCGCGGGTGGTATGGGAAACGGACACTTGCGTATCGTACAACGGCTGTGTCTTTAACAGCGCCTGAATCAGGCTGGATTTACCCGCGCCGCTTGGGGCGGAAACAATATAGAGCGTGCCTTGAGCCATGGTTATCTTGAATTGAGTAAAGAGCGGAGTCGATTTCCTGCACAGTATACACGGCTTAAGCCCGCCACGCAGCGTTTGCCGCTGCGTCAGGCGTATTTCTTTTTTGTGAGACGGCACCAGACCCATTGTTCATCGCTGTAAGCGGATAAAAAAACGGCGGAATGCAACATCCATAATCCGTTTTCTGTGCTGGCAGGCCATCACAGCATGTTCTCCAATGGCGAAAAAAGGAGAGCAAAAATGAAAGGATACAGCGTCTGGTTATTGTGGTTATTCAGCGCGGGATTGTCGGCGCAGGGGGTATGCCCCGGCTGGTCGCCAGTCCGTGCCGGGCAGGAGATGGAGAAATTACAAACCCAATTACGTCACTGGGATGACGCCTATTATCGACAGGGCCAGAATCTGGTCAGTGATGCCGATTACGATAGCCTGCAACAGCGATTACATCACTGGCAGCACTGCTTCACATCCTCTCAGGACGCTTACGCTGCCAGGCTCACCACGGATGGCAGTACGCAGCATCTGGTGGCGCACACCGGACTGCGCAAACTGCGGGACAAGCGGGTAGTGCTGGAGTGGATGCAGGGTAAATCCGACCTGTGGGTGCAACCGAAAGTTGATGGCGTGGCCGTTACCCTTGTTTATCGCAAGGGGCAGCTGGTATCGATGGTCAGCCGGGGGGATGGCTGGCGGGGTGAAGAGTGGCTGGCGAAGGCCGCTCAGATTCCGGGCATTCCTCAACACATTAACACCACGCAGGAAGAGGTGGTGTTGCAGGGGGAACTGTTCCTGCAAATGAACGATCATCAACAGGCGCGCGACGGCGGCAGGAATGCCCGTGCGCAGGTTGCAGGAGCGATGATGCGTCGTGAAACCAGCCCGCTACTGACACAGCTGAGTGTTTTTGTCTGGGCCTGGCCGGATGGTCCGGCCACCATGGCGGAACGGCTGGCGCAATTATCGCGCTGGGGATTTGGTCTGTCGCAGCGCTGGAGCGAACCTGTTTATAATGAGGACGATGTCGAAAGCTGGCGTGACCGCTGGTTTAACGAGACGTTGCCGTTCGTGACGGATGGTATTGTGATCCACCAGTCTCCAGGCCGCAGGGGACGGGACTGGCAGCCCGGTATGGGGGACTGGTCTGCGGCGTGGAAGTATCAACCCGCAGAGGTCAGCAGCGAAGTCCGATCCGTGGAGTTCAATGTCGGACGTACCGGGAAAATCGCGGTGGTGCTAAACCTTATCCCGGTACAGCTGGATGACAAAACCGTTCGTCGGGTAAATCTCGGTTCGCTGCGACGCTGGCATGAGCTGGATGTGATTGCGGGCGATCAGGTCACACTGACCCTCGCCGGATTGGGTATTCCACGTATCGAACGGGTGATTTGGCGCGTGGCTCAGCGTGAGTATCCACCATCACCACAAAGCGGGGTGTTTCATAGACTCAGTTGTCTGACATTCAGTACATCATGCCGGGCACAATTTCTTTCACGTCTGAGCTGGCTCAGCGAGAAATCGGTCTTGAATATCCATGGTATAGATCGCAGCACCTGGCAACGTTTGATGGACAGTGGAACTATCACTCATCTGTTTTCCTGGTTGCATCTCACGTCAGAGCAAATTTCGCAGGTTGAGGGGATCTCAACGGCGCGCGCGCAGCAAATCTGGCACCGTTTTAATCTGACGCGACAGCAACCCCTGCGCAGATGGGTGATCGCGCTGGGTTTACCGATACCCCGTGCGGCATTGCAGGCCATGCCCGACAACCAGTGGCAGCAGTTACAGGCGCGAACGGCGGAGAGCTGGCAACAATTACCGGGTATAGGTCACACGCTGGCACAGCGGCTGGTGGCGATGCTGCAGGATCAACACCTGCAGCAACTTATCACTTTCCTGCAACAACAGGATATCCCCGCAGGCGCGTCAGTGATCGGGATGGGGATAGTTGAAGATGGGCAAACCGAGGCGGAAACGCAGCGCCAGCAGGCGAGCGATAAAACCAAACAGCAGAGTAATGATCACCACCACCTCGTTCGCCAATGAGGTTTTCAGCAGCAGGATGTAGAGCCAGCCTGAAGCGAACGCGATACCGGCATATAGCTCTTTCTGGAACACCAACGGGATGCGGTTACAGAACATATCGCGCAGTACGCCGCCAAATACCCCGGTAATCACCGCACTGATGGCGGCGATTACCGCTGCATGGCCGCCATCCAACGCCACCTGAGCACCAATGATTGAAAAGACCACCAGGCCCAGGGCATCCAGCACCAGAAAAGCTTTACGCAGGTGATTCATCAGTGGGGCCACCACCGTCGTCACCACTGCCGCGGCAGCCACAATCATGATGTATTCGGGATGTTTGACCCAGCCGAGGGGATAGTGGCCGAGCAGAATATCGCGTACCGAACCGCCACCAATGGCAGTAACAGAGGCAATAATAATGACACCAAACAGGTCCATTTTTCGCCTGCCCGCCGCCAGTGCGCCGGTCATCGCTTCGGCGGTGATACCAATAATGTAGAGAACGGTTAACAGCATAGAGCACTCCAGATGATTGGCGGCAAGGCTAAAGATTTCCCAGAGTGTAGACTACTGATATTTTCTAAAACAGCCTCATCGGATTAGCTTATTTGATAATGGTAGCGCTAATTGGCTTATAATTCGGGGGTGGTGGTGAAGTGCTTTCGTGTTCGGATTATAAAAAATGATGCGAAGATGAGTGCTCAAAGCAACGTGAAGAGTGATTTTCGGCACTGGCTGGCGGTGTGGTGAGGAAATGTCAGAGCAGCGATAAAAGAAAAAAGCGTGCTGGCTAGCAGCACGCGAACGCATCTTCTCAGATGCCCAGAGCCCACCATACAGACTTGTTTTTATTATCCGTTTCTCGCTCGCACATTGGCGAAGCTTTTCAGGCTAAAACGGTACTCTGGCTGAAACCAGGAGCGGCCGTAATAGCAGTAGACCAGCATGCGGATGGAAACCATCGCCAGATAGCCCCAGATGGCGCACAGTACTGATGGTGTCAGCCAGACGGTGAACAGCGTCACGCCTAAGCCCACCAGTACCGACGATGTTTCCGTAAACGCAATACGTGTGAATTGCTTTTCCCGTTGTAATATGGCGCGATAATGTTGCCCCTGGGGAATAATGATGAAAATTACCGATAACATTTCCAGCATAATTGCCAGTTCCGGTTGATTCATCATGCGGCTAAAAATATCACTGCCAATAAACAGCACGGCGAAAATTAACAATCCAAATAATACATTACCCCAATATAACACGGAGAGATCGCTTTCGCTTAAATTCTGGTTTCTGATCGCTGAGTTACCAAATCCACGATCTGATAACGTATCTATAACCAATAAACAAGCGATAGCAATCGCGAGTAAATTTAATTCATTTGCCTGTAGTATTTGTGCCAGAAGGGAAAGTTGCAATACACCAATACCGACAATTTTAATTGATGACAATATTGACCACTTGGTAGGTCCGGTCAGACTTCTATCTCGTATCGTCATACTCAGCTCGTTATGGTACATGTACCAGTGCAAATTGAGGGTCGCCCGGGCTGTAAGGCCGGAGCACAGATTTCATCAATGCAACAAATCCTGGCGCAATCCGGAAATCCCTTTCAGCGATCGCCATGTAATGATGCATTCAATTAAATGATGTTCTGAACTTAAAAAGATGCCCCTGGTGTGTAATTGTTTTTGTGTCAGAGCAGTATCTCCTCCGGTCAGGAGGAAATCCGCCAGATCACAATAAAATCCTTTTTCATTATTATATTCTCCGACCAGAATCCGTCTGGCTAACTCAACGAATTCTTTTTCTGACAATAAAGGATAGGTTGAGCGGTCCATGTTATTACCCTGCTGTTGTTATTATTAAGTGCTGCTGTGTGTAAGGGAGTTATACCGTGTTTTATTTAAATTAACACCATAAGAAAACTCCTATAAGTGAGACTCAAAAAATAAATGGTTTCAGACTTTGCATCAGTATATATAAGCGCGACGGTGTATTATTTATTAGTCTTTTTGGCCATTGGCCTGGTCCATTAAAAGCATCGATTTTCTCTGCTCAAAAAAACGATGAAAAATCAGAGAGGCCCGGCTGAGTGGCTGACTTCCACACCAGGAATTTTCCTGGTGTGGAACCGTTAGCCAGACTGGTGATTAACAGGAAAGGCAGCCATAGAAAGTACGGAACTGCTAAAGGCTTTGGTGTAAAAAAATTGTTTAATCGTGCCGATTACGACCAGCGTAACCCAAAGGAGGTGGTCATATATAATTTATTGATTCTAATGGGTTAATAAGTGTAGAAGGTTATCCAGATCACGTTTAACCCAGGCAACATCCTGAGCAAACTTCTCATCAGACATCAGCGGTTGGCGATAAACCACCATGACCACCTCAGCACCCTGTTCATTAGCAATCACCCGCATAGGCATGTAGATCTCTTTACCGATGCCGGTATCAATCCAGTGATCCATCACGCCAAATGGATTATGTGGCGTAAAACGAATCTTCACCGTACCTTCTGGCCCTTTGGCTTTCCAGGCATTCCCTTCCTGCGTTAGCGTGCTGCTGCTGAGCCCACTCGCCCATTTTGCGAAACACTCAGGTTTCCAGATGGTTTCATATAAATCTAACCAGTTACGTGGAACGGTCAGAGTCACTGTCTGAGATGGCAGCATGGGACCTCCTGTTGAGCGGACAAAGAGGCATTAAAGCATGTGAAAACCGGGCTGGAAACGGCCCGGTTCTGGAAGTGTGGTGCAGAAGGTGTTTCCGGAAAAAGCTCGGCGGTCAAATGAACTTGCCGCGTCCTTCTATATTAAGCTCTTCAGCCAGGCAATCAGCATGGCGCAGCACAAAGCGGTCGGATTGCGCTACAACTGCGCAGCTATGGTTGGGGAAGATGCGCAGTAGCGTGCCGGGTGACGGAGCCTGTTGGCCGAATTGCAGGAACCCATGCTCCTCTGACAGTTTCACCACCTCAAACTGATTGCCGTGTTCATCTACCGCGATACCAAAGCCGCTGGCATTGGTGCCATGCGGGCCTTTATCGGAACTGAGCATCTTGGAGCCGGCATCAATAACTGCATAATGCGGGTTTACCGCCACAACACGGGTGACTACGCTCAACGCCAGTGCATCCGGTGAACACAAGCCCAAACGCCAGGCCGTAAGATCGAGCAACGCATAGTTGCCAGGACGGATTTCATCTGTCCCTGACGCAACAGGCGCAGCCAGGGCCGTTGGTGTGGAGCCGACGGAAATGGGGCAGGGAGCAAATCCCGCAGCAATCAGGCGTTGCTGAACATCACGCATCAGCGCGATTTCCTCAAGGGCTACCTCACAGATGGCAGCTGGATGACCGGCACCATAGGCATGTCCAGCATGGGACACCAGCCCAGCGAACGGCAGATGAGCGGCTGTGATGGCCTCTGCCAGCGTCAGCGCTGCATCACTATGAGGATCAACCCCGACGCGATGCAGTCCGACATCCACTTTGATGGCGATAGTCAGTGCTGCCCCTGGCTGCTGCTGGTGTGCCGCTGCAATTGCCGCCACGCCAATCAAAGAATCGGCAATGCAGGTAATACGCGCCTGATGCTCCGTCGCGACCCGGAGCAACTCTGTCAGGGTTTCGGCGTACACAATCGGGTAGGCAAGCAGCAGATCACGCTCTCCGCCTAAAATAAAGGCCACACCTTCACTCGGTTTGGAGACGGTAATGCCGCGAGCGCCAAGTGCGCGTTGCTGCTGGGCGATCCAGACGCTTTTATGGGTTTTGATATGAGGCCGTAGCGCAACACCCGCCATATCGGCCTTTTGTTGCATCTGCTGGAGATTGCTTAGCAGTCGCGCTGCATCGATTTCCAGAAAAGGGGTGAGTCTGTCAGCAATAAGAGGCCGCAACCAGCCAGCCTCAGCATCGTGTTCCATCATGATTGTCCGCAGGTTAATCCACTGAGCGGACCATCATTCATCATCGCGCGGCAGAATGCCAGTCATGCGCTTAACTGTGTGGTGCCGTATCGCTGTTCTGGAACCCGCCACCCAGGTCTTCAATCAAAACCACTGCCAGATTGATCTGCTGGGCTTTCAGCGCCGCCAGTTTCTGGTCGGATTCGATTAACTGATTCTGAATGGTCAGCACGTCAAGATAAGGACGCAGGCCTGCTGCATATTCACGATTCAGGTCATCCCAGGAACTGTGAATCAGCTGATCGGCGCTTTCCTGCTGTGCCAGCTGGTCCTGAATGGACTGCAACTGGGTGATGGTATCGCTGACATTACCCAGTGAACTGATCAGCAGCTTGTTGTACTGCGCGACAGCCAGGTCCCAGTTAGCGTTACTTTCTGCTAAATCAGCGCGGCGTTTACCGGCATCGAAAATTGGCAGAGACAGGCTGGGGCCAACGTTGAAGAAGCGGCTCGGTGCACCGAACAAGGCATCGCCCAGTAGCGAACGTGTACCGGCTTCTGCCACCAGGTTGATGTTGGGATAAAACTCGGTTTTGGTCGCGGCAATGTCTTTCGCCGATGCTTCTACGCGCCAGCGTGCAGCAACCACATCCGGGCGGCGGCCCAGCAAATCGGCGGGAATGTTACCTGGCAACAGGGCTGCGGTAGGGACGTTCAGTTTGGCTGGCTTCAGGTTATGCCAGTAATCCGGCCCTTTACCAATCAGGGTGGAGAGCTGAATGCCCGCATCGGTCACGTTCTGCTGCGCTTCAGTCAGGGTAGCTTCGGCGGTTTTTTGCTGTGACAGCGCCTGCTTGTATTGATAGTCAGACGTCAGTCCGGCAGAAACATATTGCTGCTGGATTTTAGCAATGCCGTTGGCACGATCGGCGGCCTGTTTTGCCAGATCGGCATTGGTCCATGCCAGATTGAGGTTGTTCCAGGCGCGTGCCACGTTCGCGGCCAGAGTCAACTGGCTGGCCTGGCGATCCAGTTCGCTGGCGCGAGCCTGACCAAGCGCAGCCTCAGCCGCATCTTTCTTACCACCCCATAAATCAAAGGTGTAGCTCAGGCCAACATTGGCTGTGCGCAGCGTGCTATAGCTTTTGCCCTGCAGCAGTGGGTCGTCCACTTTTGCTATGCGCGAACGGGTAATACCAGCGTTGAGGTCAACATCCGGGTAGCGCTCTGCGTCAGCGGCAATCACCTGCGCATTGGCTTTATCTGCCTGGGCATTTACCACCTGCAAATCCGGGCTGGAAGCCATCGCATCGCCAATCAGATGATTAAGCTGAGGATCGCCAAAGCTCTGCCACCACTGCGTTTTCGGCCAGTTGGCAGCGCTGAGATGCGCATTTTTCAATGTGTCTTGAGCTTGTAAGCTGTTGGCATCAAGCATGTGGTTGCTGGTATGTAAGCCATGCGGATTAGCGCAACCCGCCAGCAGCGCGCTGGCAACAGCAATTGCGAGCATGGCTCGCCGATGTGAAGTAAGAAACTGCGTCATATGTTTGGTCAGGAAGAGGAAATGGCGACCATTACAAAAGGCTGTGCAAAATTTGACAAACCTGTTTTTCGTTAAGAATGGTTGTTAAATGTTTTTGGCAGGTAAAGCAGCAGGCCGCAGCCTGCTGCTTTCGATCAGACGTAGAGTGATGCTTCACCCGGTGGACGGGTTTTGAAACGGCGATGCAGCCAGAGATATTGTTCCGGCGCACGTAGAATTTCGCGCTCGATCACTTTATTCATGTAGGCAGCGGCGGCGGATTCATCATCATGCGGATAGTTTTCCAGTTCCGGCTGGATGATCAACTGGTAGCCATTTTTCTGCGGATTACGAATCAGCACGATAGTCAGCATCGCCGGGCGAGCCAGACGAGACAGTACAAAAGTACCGTTAGTGGTTGCGGCTTTTTCCACGGCGAACAGGGGAGCAAATACGCTACCTTTCGGACCGTAATCCTGATCCGGTGCGAACCATACCGCTTCGCCCTGTTTCAGGGCCTGCACCATGCCACGCAGATCACGACGATCAATCATGGCCTTGTTGGAACGCATACGGCCTTTGGTTTGCGCCCATTCCATCGCCTGATTGTTGTGCTTGCGGTACATCGCCATCATTGGCTGACACAGCCCGGTGATGCGCCCTCCCAGCTCCAGCGACATAAAATGTACGCCAATCACCATCACGCCACGTTTATGGTTCTGTGCCGTGTGCAGGTTGGCCATGCCATTGACCTGGAACAGCTGACGCACCCGGCGGTCGGACCAAAACCAGGCAATGCCGGTTTCCGCCAGTGCCATGCCCAGTGAGGCAAAGTTGCCAGCAATCATCATCTCTTTTTCTTCTTCACTGATGCGTGGGAAGCACAATTCAATGTTGCGACGGGTAATGCGTTCACGGCGTTTCAGGAAGCGACGCGACATTTTGCCCGCCGCGGCACCAAGACGAATCAGTATCGGATAAGGAAGCTGCACCAACAGCCATAGCACACCCAGTCCAAACCAGGTAAACCAGTAGCGCGGGTGGAGGAGCTTAGAGCAGAATTGCCCAGTTTTTTTCATAACGCCTTCATGTGATAAGTGGGTGTATCGCACAAAGAAGCAGGTCCATGAGTTCCCAAGGCGGTACAGCAGTCTTAAATTCGACCGGAAGATTAGCAAATAGTGCCCCCAAAGAAACCTAAAGTCTGCAATCCTGAAGATTGATCGGTTTCATTGAGTGGATGATTTTCACGAATAATTTAGGTGAGAATATACAGATTTATCTTGATTTACAGCAAATTATACCTGAATCGGGTGATTCTTAGCCTAAGCGAAGCGGAGAATAAATGTGCCATAAAGACACGGATGGGTACGTATCTTTACGCATTATTTACGTTGCACGATGAAAAAAATCGACTAGCGGATAAAAACGCGGCTGATTTCGCACTAAGACCAGACAGACTGTGGGGGGATGAGCACAGAAATGCGTGTTAACGGATGCTATCCTTTGGCCTGGTCTGCTATGAGGGAATATAGGAAATGAAAAAGGGTATGTTGATAGCTATGCTGCTGGCGTTTTCTGGCACGGGCCATGCGGCGGATAAGGTATTTACCGGGCCGGACTGTTCGAAGGATACGGATGCAAGAATTGTAGGCGGAATTACGGATAGTCTTAATGGAATTTCAGGCTTATCGCTGACACAGAACAAATATTTTCAAGAACTCATTGGTAAGGGTGTGACCAGAAAAATCACCCGTCTTTCATCTGAAAAAATCAGTAAGCAAGAGGCGGAACGCTTGATGTATCGTCGGGCGAAAAGAGACGGTTTTTCTCCAGCTGAAATCGAAAAAAGCGGTATTAAAGTTCAGTACTTAAAGATGGATTTATACAGACAATATTATCTTATTGAATCGAGTAAAGGGTTTAAGGCAATCGCTGAATATTATTCTGCGGTGGCTAAAGGTAACTGGTCTGAAGATGATAAAGACGCTCATGCTTGTGGAGTTGATCTGGAGAATATTTATATCATTTCAGATAAAATTGAAGGTCATACAGAGGATTTTGCTACCCGATAAAAAGATAAAGGGGCAATGCCCCTTTGTTCTTATATATGCAGAATTTTTTTGATTCTCTTCAAGGCTTGTTCTCGTTGCTCCTTGCCATTATGACCACCGTTTATTCGGTACGTTATGGTGTCAAAGTCATCCAAATCAGCATAACTGTTTAGCCCCCTCGAGTCCCAGAATTCGCAAGCCGTTCTGACTGCCAGCGAATAATTACTGGCAACCTTTTCGGGGTGCTCAACCAAATTTTCACCAAACTTCATACTTAATTTCTGATAATTATCGCGCCCTGTCAGGTGTAATAATCCTCTGCCGATATACTTCGGCCCATCACCCGGATAGTGGTTACCTACCCGTTGTCCCGCTCGCGTATCCGGTTCGTATTCTTTACCACCACGGGCGGGATATTCTGTCATGGCGGTAAAGTCAGCGGTTTCCACACAGGACTGTGCCAGGAAGTGCGCTACACGAAGTTTTGTCGTAATAGCGTACGTTGGGAACCAGCAGTTCATGGCTGGAGCAAGTGCCTGAATATTGGCATTCTGTGCATCTCGTTTTTGTAAGTTGCTCCTGTAGGGCAGCGCGATGCTGCGTAGCAATTCCGGAGTGATCTGGATGGACATGTGCGTGATTCTCCGTATCAGATTTCGCAGTTTTCCTTAATGTTCCAGCCGGTATAAATTTGCGGGCCTTTCCCTCCACTTGCGGTTTGCTCCCAATAGGAAAAATTGATGGTTGCCGCCTGAAAACCGTAGCGCATGGCGATACCATCAGGCCCCTGGCTACCGCTGAAATTAATATCGGTAACCAGCACATCCTCCAGGGTAATCAGGCAATATTCCATTTGCGTTCCACCTGCTTTGCAGCAGGCTATTTCTACTTTGTTGATGTGCTTACCACTGGCACAATATTTTAATAGTGGAGGTGATGCCCGGTCGATAAACGCAACTACGCTGAGATCTTTAAAACTGACCTTTCCGGCACCGCCTCCACCGCCGGTATGCATATTGCCGGGTTGAGAGGCTCCCCAATCAAAATAAAGAATATCGATCCAGCCCTTGTGATCTGCATCCTGCGATTCGCCGCTGATACCATTGATGCGCATAAATAAACTTGATGACATGCGTAAACTCCTTTTTATTAATAAACGCGTTAAGTCTAAATGAAAGGAAACGGATGGATGGGTGAATGTAAATATCACCTTTGACTTATGATGGTATTTCAGGTGTCAGAGCCCAGCAAGGGGGGATGCTAGTGTTATAGGGTTTGATTTTTTTCTGAATATGATTTTCTGTAAAGTTTTCGACTAATGCCTGAGAAGCCCTGTTTCAGCGATGTCAGGATTTTTACATGGTTTTCAATGCTAAATTTTATTTTTTCGGATCATGATTTTGTCATGAATTTATCAGTCAGGTTTCATCGCTGAATGAAATAAATACATGGCTAATGTTGATTATTTTATTTCGACTGATATGTATTGTTTCTGATCCTGTTAAAAATAAAGCCCATTAAATAATGGGCTTCTATCATTAACTCTCGGTAATTTCTTATTCAATATTCTGAATCTGTTCGCGCATCTGTTCGATCAACACTTTCAGCTCAATCGCAGAGGCCGTGATATCGGCATTAATGGATTTCGATGCCAGCGTATTCGACTCGCGGTTGAACTCCTGCATCATAAAGTCGAGGCGACGGCCAACCGCTTCCTTCTTCTTCAGGATGTTGAACGTTTCTTTAACGTGGGCATCGAGACGGTCCAGTTCTTCAGCCACATCAATGCGCTGCGCCATCATCACCAGCTCCTGTTCCAGGCGGTTATTCTCCAGCTGGACTTCGGCTTCTTCCAGTTTGGTGACCAGACGCTCGCGCTGCCACTTCAGTACCTCCGGCATCTGCGCCCGCACTTTGCCAACTTCATGACTCACACCATCAAGACGTTGTTCGATCAACGTTTTCAGTGCGGTGCCTTCTGATTCGCGTGCGGCGATAAAGTCATCCAGCGCACCATCCAGTGTTGCCAGCAGTTCGGCATTGATGGCGTCGAGATCCTGCTCTTTGGCGGACATCACACCCGGCCAGCGCAGGATATCCAGCGGATTGATCGCACCTTCATCACTCTGCAATTTGACCCAGTTAGCTGCCTGAACCAGCTGTTTTGCCAGCGATTCGTTCAGAATCAGTTCACCTTGTGAACCGGGATCGGCATCGAAACGCAGGTTGCACTCAATCTTGCCGCGCGTTAGCCGATTGCGGATGCGCTCGCGAATCACGGGTTCCAGGCTGCGGAACTGCTCCGGCAAGCGAATGTAGGTTTCAAGGTAACGCTGGTTAACGGAACGTAGTTCCCAGGCGGCGCTGCCCCAGTGGCCTTTGGCTTCGCGGCGTGCATAAGCGGTCATACTACGGATCATAAGCGATACTCGTGTGAAGAAAATTTAGTGAATTATAGCGAGGTACGCTTTGGCATGACAGGTAAAAGCCTGCAATACAGGCGCTAAGCACTGGCCTTTTCGCACCAGAGACCTATGATAGCCACGGGCATTCAGTTCAGGGAAATCTGTATGGCAACAAAATTTATCACCTCTTTCGCATTAGCATTGCTGCTGGCAGGCTGCCAGACACACCCCACCACAATAACGCAATCCGCACCGACGAGTACGCCAATGCCGGTTTGTGCCGGTGGCGACATGATGATGCAGACCACGTTGTGGTTCGGCATGAGTAAGCCACAGGGGGGGACGGTGAGTGAGGAGGAGTGGCAACACTTTGTCGATAGTGATGTGACGCCGCGTTTCAAAGATGGGCTCTCAGTCTATAACGCTAAAGGGCAGTGGCTGGGGGAGAATGGCAAGCTGGCGCGTGAAAACAGCAAAGCGCTGATGCTGATTCATACGCCAGACCGTGCCAGCTCAGATAACATCAACGCTCTGCGCGATATCTACAAAAAACGCTTCAGTCAGGAATCGGTGATGCGTATTGATGGCCTGGTTTGCGTCGGCTTCTAAGAAAATGGCGGCTCTTGAGCCGCCACTATCATCAGATAAATAATCCGGCAAACGCCGCCGAGAGCAAACTCACCAGCGTTGAACCGTACACCAGCTTCCAGCCAAACCGCGACACAACATTACCCTGCGCCTCGTTCAGCCCTTTAATCGCACCGGCGACAATACCGATTGAGGCAAAGTTAGCGAACGATACCAGGAACACCGACAAAATCCCCAGACCGCGTGGCGTCATCTCTGCAGCCACTTTCTTCAACTCGATCATGGCCACAAACTCATTCGCCACCAGTTTGGTCGCCATGATGCTGGCAGCCTGCAAGGCATCGGCCGATGGAATGCCGATCAGCCAGGCAAACGGATAAAACACATAACCGAGTAACTGCTGGAAGCTGTAGCCAAATACGGCGGCGAACAGCGCATTCACGGCGGCAATCAGCGCAATAAAGCCAATCAGCATCGCCAGAATAATCATCGCAACTTTGAAACCAGCGAGAATGTATTCGCCCAGCATTTCAAAGAAACTCTGGTCTTCATGCAATTTATCCAGCGCGATATGTTCTTCGTCCTGGGCTCGCATTGGGTTGATGATCGACAGGATGATAAAGGTACTGAACATATTCAGCAGCAGCGCAGCAACAACGTATTTAGCCTCGATCATCGTCATATACGCGCCAACGATGGAGAGCGACACCGTGGACATTGCCGTCGCCGCCATGGTGTAGAGGCGGGGTGCGGAAATATCGCCCAGGATGCCCTTATAGGCGATGAAGTTTTCTGACTGACCCAGAATCAGTGTGCTGACCGCATTAAAGGATTCCAGCTTGCCCATGCCGTTGACCTTCGACAGCAGGGTGCCAACCAGGCGAATCAGCAGCGGCAGAATACGCCAGTGTTGCAGAATGCCGATCAGCGCAGAAATAAACACAATCGGGCAAAGCACGCCGAGGAAAATAAATGCCAGGCCCTGTTTGCTCATGCCACCAAACACGAAATCGCTGCCTTGCGCGGCGAAAGTCAGCAGGGTTTCGAAGAAGCCGCCGACTGAGCTAACCACTGCCAGGCCACTGGCGGAGTGCAGGAAAAACCAGCCCAGCGCGGCTTCCACCAGCAGCAATTGAATAATAAAACGCGGACGAATTTGTTTGCGGTCATGACTGACCAGCAGCGCGAGGGCAAAGATCACCACCAGCGCCAGCAGGAAATGGAGTATCGCTGTCATCATTTATCTTTTTAAGAGTGAAAGCGCGCATTTAGCCACAGTGCGGGCAGAATTTCATCTGTGATTGTGCCGCTGCAGGGCAGGACAGCCGAGGTGGAAGTCCGTATAATGCGCAGCCAAACTTAAGTAAGCCGGAGAGAAACCATGCGTCCAGCAGGCCGACACGTCAACCAGGTGCGTCCCGTCACCCTCACTCGTCACTACACCAAACATGCCGAAGGCTCGGTTCTCGTTGAGTTCGGTGAAACCAAAGTGCTGTGCACTGCCACCGTTGACGAAGGCGTACCGCGTTTCCTCAAAGGTCAGGGACAGGGCTGGGTAACAGCTGAATACGGTATGTTGCCGCGTTCTACCCACAGCCGTATGGCGCGTGAAGCGGCCAAAGGTAAGCAGGGTGGCCGCACGCTGGAAATCCAGCGACTGATCGCCCGTTCACTGCGTGCTGCGGTTGATTTGCAGGCGCTGGGTGAATACACCATCACGCTGGATTGTGACGTGATTCAGGCTGACGGCGGCACGCGCACCGCGTCCATTACCGGTGCCTGTGTGGCATTGGCCGATGCGCTGAACAAGCTGGTGGCGGATGGCAAACTGAAAGCCAGCCCGTTAAAAGGTATGGTGGCGGCCATTTCTGTTGGCATCGTTGAAGGCGAAGCCCGTTGCGATCTTGAGTACGTGGAAGATTCCGCTGCTGAGACCGATATGAACGTGGTGATGCTGGAAGATGGCCGCATGATTGAAGTGCAGGGCACCGCAGAAGGCGAGCCGTTCAGTCATGAAGAGTTGCTGGAATTGCTGGCGCTGGCGCGTGGCGGGATTGAGCAGCTGATTCAGACGCAGAAAGCGGCGTTAGCAGATTGATGTAACAGGCGACCAGAGAGTCGCCTTTTCTTTATTTGAGGAGTGAGAAATGAAAGCCTGGCAGCGTCAGTTTATTGAGTTCGCCCTGAACAAAGGGGTATTGAAGTTTGGTGAGTTTACCCTGAAATCCGGGCGCAAAAGCCCTTATTTCTTCAATGCCGGTCTGTTTAATACCGGGCGCGATTTGGCGTTATTAGGCCGTTTTTATGCTCAGGCCCTGGTGGACGGTGGGGTTGATTTCGACCTGCTGTTTGGCCCGGCTTACAAAGGTATCCCGATTGCCACAACCACCGCCGTCGCGCTGGCCGATCACCATGACCGCGATGTGCCTTACTGCTTTAACCGCAAAGAAGCGAAAGATCACGGCGAAGGTGGCCTGCTGGTTGGTAGCCCGCTACAGGGGAAAGTGATGCTGGTGGATGATGTGATCACCGCCGGTACCGCGATTCGTGAGTCGATGGATATCATCAATGCGCATAATGCCACCCTGGCGGGTGTGTTGATTTCCCTTGATCGCCAGGAACGAGGCCGCAGTGATATCTCTGCCATTCAGGAAGTGGAACGCGATTACAGCTGCAAGGTGACGGCGATTATTACCCTGGCTGAGTTGATTGATTATCTGGAAGAGAAACCGGAGATGGCAGACCACCTGGCGAAGGTGCGCGCGTATCGTAAAGAGTACGGGATCTGATTATGAGTAGCGGCGCGATTTATCGCGCGTCTTTTGGTCCCTGGGCATCTGCCGCCAAAAAAACGCGCGATTAATCGCGCCGCTACAATATAAGCCCTGATTAAACCAGCTGTGACGCCAGCAACGGCCAGCGAATATCAAAATCTGCGGTGGGGCGATAGCGAAATTCAGAGCGAACATAGCGCGACAGCAACCCTTCGCAAAAGGCCAGGAGCTGGCTGGCAAGCAGGGTTTCATCCGTCTGGAAGCCCTCGCCATCACGCATCTTCTTCTCTTTCATCACCTGACGCAGCTGCACTTCAATGCGTTCAAACAGCTGATTGATGCGCCCTTGCAAGCGATCCTGTTCAAACATCAGCGCGTGGCCCGTCAGAATACGCGTCAGCCCCGGATTACGCTCACCAAATCCCAGAATCAGCTGCACGATTAAACGCAGGCGTGCTTCTGTTTCTTTTTCATCTTTCAGGATCAGATTGATGCGCGTAATCAGGCTGTCTTCAATAAACTCGATCAGGCTGTCAAACATACGCGTTTTGCTGGGAAAGTGACGATAAAGCGCCGCTTCAGAAACGCCTACATTCGCCGCCAGTTTCGCGGTGGTGATACGCTGGCTGCCATCGCTCGACTCCAGCATTTGCGCCAGTGCCTGCAAAATTTCTTCGCGTCGGTTCCGTTTCGCGACCTTTTTTTCTGCCATGACCTTCAAGACCCCTGAAATTCACCAAAAACAGGCAACACTCACGCTTCTGCCCCGTGTCCAGTGCACACAGAGCGGAAAAGAAAAAAGGGCAGAGGCGTAAGCGAAAAGCGCGTGTTACTGACGGCCAGAGTGACCGAAGCCGCCCACGCCACGCACGCTGGCGTCAAAATCTTCCACCAGGTTGAATTCGGCCTGAACCACGGGCACGAATACCAGCTGGGCCAGACGGTCCCCCGGCTGGAGCGTGAAACTGTCCTGACCACGGTTCCATACCGAAACCATCAGCTGTCCCTGGTAATCTGAGTCAATCAGACCGACCAGATTGCCCAGCACGATGCCATGTTTATGGCCAAGGCCGGAACGCGGCAGAATCACCGCTGCAAGGCTGGGATCGCCAATATGAATGGCCAGGCCGGTAGGCACCAGCACCGTGCTGCCTGGGGTGATTTCCAGCGCTTCATCCAGACAAGCGCGTAGATCCAGTCCGGCTGAACCCGAGGTTGCATAAGTTGGCAGTGGAAACTCGGTTCCCACACGCGCATCAAGAATCTTAACGTCGATTTTTTTCATCATAACGGCTGACAATCTCGTCTAATAATTGTTGGCCAAGGAGCGTCTTATCACTGAGCGGTAAGACTTTTTCCCCTTCCTGCCAAAAAAGGTGAAGAGCATTGGTGTCGCTATTGAACCCCTGGCCCGCTTTTGCCACATCGTTGGCACAAATCAGGTCGAGATTTTTTCGTACCCGTTTTTGCCGCGCGTATTCTTCCACATTACGGGTTTCGGCGGCAAACCCGACGACATAAGGTCGCCCTGCTTTGAGTGCTGCCACACCTGCCACGATGTCGGGGTTCTTCACCAGTTGCAGCGTGACGTTATCATCGCCACCCTGTTTTTTGATTTTCTCCGCGGCAATATTTGCCGCCCGGTAGTCTGCCACGGCTGCGCTGGCAATGAAAATATGTTGTTGGCTGATTTGCGCCATCACTGCCGCTTCCATCTCCTGAGCGGTGGTGACATCAACGCGCTGCACCCATGCCGGTGTCGGCAGCGTAACCGGTCCGGCGACCAGCGTCACTTTCGCGCCACGTTTTGCCGCTGCGGCAGCAATCGCAAAACCCATTTTGCCCGAACTGTGATTGGTGATGTAGCGTACCGGATCCAGCGCTTCACGAGTCGGACCGGCGGTGATCATAATGTTGAGATGTTGCAGATCGTTGACGGGCGACGCCCATTCCAGCGCATGTGCCACAATTGCCAGCGGGTCGAGCATGCGGCCAGGGCCAATATCGCCACAGGCCTGGCTGCCGCTATCGGGGCCCCAAATCAGTACGCCCCGTGCATGCAGACGTTGCAGATTTTCCTGAGTCACTGCGGCACGATACATTTGCTGGTTCATGGCGGGCACTACAGCGATGGGAGCCGCCGTCGCCAGACAGGTCGTGGTCACCAGATCGTTGGCCATGCCTGCGGTAACACGGGCAATCAGATCGGCGGTGGCAGGGGCCAGCACAATCAGGTCTGCCCATTTTGCCAGCTCGATATGGCCCATCGCGGCTTCGGCTGCCGGGTCGAGCAGATCGTCAAACACCGGATAGCCGGATACGGCTTGCAGGCTGAGTGGCGTGATAAAGGCTTTGGCTGCTTCCGTCATCATCACGCGTACATCGGCACCGCGATCGCGCAAGCGTCGCACCAGCTCCGGCGCTTTATAGGCGGCAATACCGCCACTTACGCCCAGCAGAATTTTCTTTCCGGCTAATCCCGTCATTTTCATCGCCTCAGCTCAAAGCAGGTTGTCGTGTCCTGGCACGACAGATGTAGCAACTTTACCACAAAATCCCCGGGTCCCCTTTTCCACTGCCTGCGCCTTTGCGAGGCGGCTCTGAAAACGTCTTTAACTCTCTGGCTTTCATTGTGCCAGGCACGCAGGATAGTCGCTCAGCAGGGGAGAGGAGGTGAAAATGGAACTGGCACCACGAGAGAAGCTGGCGTTACAGGGGGCTGAAGCATTGGATGATGAGGAGCTGCTGGCAATTTTTTTGCGCACCGGTTCATGTGGCGTCAGCGTGCTGCTGCTGGCGCGACAGATGCTGAATGAATTTGGCTCGCTGTATCGGATTATGAGCGCCAGCCAGGAGGAGTTAGTCAGCATTAAAGGTGTTGGCAGCGCCAAAATGACACAGCTGCTAGCCATTGCGGAGCTTGGCAGACGTTTTTTTGCCAGCCAGCTAGCGCGTGAGAACGTGATGGATAACCCTCAGGTTACGCACCACTATCTGCAAAGCGTGCTGGCACACCAGGAGCGAGAAGTTTTCATGGTTCTTTTTCTCGATAATCAGCACCGGGTATTACAGGCACAAAAAATGTTTTCCGGCTCGATAAGCAGCGTCGAGGTCCACCCGCGCGAAATTGTCCGTGAAGCGTTGAAACTCAACGCGGCTGCGGTGATTCTGGCGCATAATCACCCCTCCGGTTCTGCCGAACCCAGCCGGGCTGACCGTGAAATTACGGAACGAATCGCCAGGGCTTGTTCGTTGCTGAATATCCGTTTACTTGATCATCTGGTGATCGGTCATGGCGAGTTTATCTCTTTTGCTGAGCGTGGCTGGCTGTAATTTTGCGCGCTAAACTTGAGGAAACGATGTGTTTTTACCCGATCCAGAGGGATCTTTATTTGTTCGGGACTTGAGCACCAGCGCTGACCGGCGTATACTACGCCACCTTTGAGAATCTCGGGTTTGGCGTTTGGGCCAGCTTAGCGGGTTCACATGGAACTCGCCTGGGCGGGCTAAGGCCTGACGAGGCGGCCAAAACCTATGTTTTTAAAGCTCGAGCTGATTTGATTTTTGGAGAATAGACATGTCACGAGTCTGCCAGGTAACTGGAAAGCGTCCGGTGACCGGTAACAACCGTTCCCACGCATTGAACGCGACGAAACGCCGTTTCCTGCCGAACCTGCACTCACACCGTTTCTGGGTTGAGAGCGAGAAGCGCTTCGTTACTCTGCGTGTATCTGCTAAAGGTATGCGTGTTATTGATAAGAAGGGCATCGATACGGTTCTGGCCGAAATCCGCGCCCGTGGTGAGAAGTACTAAGGAACTGAATCATGGCTAAAGGTATTCGTGAGAAGATCAAGCTGGTTTCCTCTGCTGGTACAGGTCACTTCTATACCACCACGAAGAACAAACGTACTAAACCTGAGAAACTGGAACTGAAAAAGTTCGATCCGGTTGTACGTCAGCACGTGATCTACAAAGAAGCTAAAATTAAGTAATTTTAGTGTTCTGCGAAAAACCCGGCTTCGGCCGGGTTTTTTGTTTCTGCGGTTCGTTGAGGAGATGAGATGCCTGAATTACCTGAGGTAGAAACCAGCCGACGCGGTATCGAGCCCCATATGGTGGGCGAAACCATTCTGCATGCCATAGTACGCAATCCCCGCCTGCGCTGGCCGGTTTCCAGTGAAATCCACGCGCTGAGCGACCAGCCGGTGCTGAGCGTGCAACGTCGCGCGAAATATCTGCTGCTGGAGTTGCCCACTGGCTGGATCATCATTCACCTCGGCATGTCCGGCAGCCTGCGTATGTTGCCTGGTGAAATGCCCGCAGCGAAACATGACCACGTAGATTTGGTGATGAGCAACGGCAAGGTGCTGCGCTACACCGATCCACGCCGTTTTGGTGCCTGGCTGTGGAGTAACGATTTAGCGGGCAGCAGCGTACTGGCGCATCTTGGTCCTGAACCGTTGAGTGATGATTTTGATGGCGACTATCTGTTTGAAAAATCACGGGGCAAACGCACGGTGATTAAGCAGTGGTTGATGGATAATAAAGTGGTGGTGGGCGTCGGTAATATTTACGCCAGCGAATCTTTGTTTACTGCCGGGATCATTCCCGATCGTCCGGCCATGAGTCTGAGTAAAGAAGAAGCCATGTTGCTGGCAAATACCATTAAGGCTGTGCTGCTGCGTTCGATTGAGCAGGGGGGCACTACACTGCGTGATTTCCTGCAAACCGACGGTAAGCCGGGCTATTTTGCGCAGGAATTACAGGTGTATGGTCGGGCTGGCGAGCCATGCCGCGTCTGCGGCACGCCAATCGTCAGTGGGAAGCATGGGCAACGCAGCACCTTCTGGTGTCCGCGCTGCCAGCATTAAGGCTGCGCCAGCTTGCTGAGCAGCGCCTGATGGACCACGGCAGGCAGAAATGCCTGCACATCCCCCTGATGACGCGCCACTTCTTTGACCAGCGAAGAAGAGACAAACGAGAACCCTTCAGACGGCATCAAAAACACGCTTTCGAGGGTGGGGAGCAGATGGCGATTCATGTGCGCCAGCTGTAGCTCATATTCGAAATCAGAAACCGCACGCAGGCCACGTACCAGCACATTGGCTTGCTGCGCTTTGGCAAAATTAGCCATCAGGTCGCTGAAACCCACCACCTCAACATTACTCAGATGCGTCGTTACCTGACGCGCCATATCAACGCGCTCATCAAGGCTGAACAACGGTTTTTTACTCGGGCTGGCGGCTATCGCGACCACGATGTGGTCAAACATCTGCGCTGCACGCGTGACGATATCGAGATGGCCGAGGGTAATGGGATCGAAAGTGCCGGGGTAAATCGCTTTGGTGCTCATACGCGGCCTTGTGTTGAGGTGTGATGCAGCGCCCAAAGCGCCGAATATTTGTTGAAGGTGTACTGTGCGTTGACCACCGCCAGAATCCAGCCCTGTTTGCCATCAAGAAAACCAGCACGCAGCAGCAGGGTTTTCAGGAAGGCTCCCAGCGTATGGCTGAAAATGGAAAACAGCCCGCACCGTTTACCGCGCTGAAAGCGCTCCTGCGCCCAGGCTTCGGCATAACTCAACTGCTTGCGCTGGAACGCCACCAAATCACGGCAGGTGAGATGCTGTAAATCACCCGGCAGGACGACCACGGGTGCGCCCTGGGTTTCCAGCGACTCATGTACCAGATTGTCGTTATAGTTCAGATGGCGTGGATAGAGACGCATCACGCGATCCGGATACCAGCCGCTATGGCGCATAAAACGGCCAAGAAACAGGTTGCTGCGGTTGATGCTATAAACGGTATTGGCAGGTGGTTGTTGCAGAACCTGCTCGATGGCACTGCGCAGCGGCGCGGTGACACGCTCATCGGCATCGATCATCAGAATCATATCGCCACTGGCCTTTGCCTGTGCGCGCTGGCGTTGTTTGCCAAACCCGGCCCAGGCTTCGGCCTGATAAACCTGTGCACCTGACTTACGGGCGACCTCAACGGTAGCGTCATGGCTATCGGAATCCAGCACGATGATCTCATCCGCCCAGCTGACAGAGGCCAGCGCCTCCGGCAGCAATGCAGCTTCATTTTTAGCGATCATCACCACGGAGAGGCGTTGGCGTTGCGACATTAGTGGGCTCGCGGCGGTAAATGGGGTTCGAGTAACTGTAGCAGACGCTGTAATGCGCCCTGGTTTTGATGCAGCACTTCGACCGCGTGGCGGCCATAGTAACGGCGGTAGTCATCATCCTGTAGCAGGTTGGCGACTTCTTTCTCCAGTGATACGACATCGGTAACCGTAATCAGCCCCTCGGCCTGTTGCAGCCTGGCGCAGATATCTTTGAAGTTCCAGATGTGTGGCCCCATCAGGACTGGAATAGCGTGAGCAGCCGGTTCGAGTGGGTTATGCCCGCCACGTTCGACCAGGCTGCCGCCGACAAAGGCCAGATCGGCAATGCCGTACAACATCATCAGTTCGCCCATGGTATCGCCAATCACCACCTGGGTGGAGCTGGAAGGGATTTCGCCGCTGCTGCGCAACGTAAAGCTGAAACCACGTTTTTGCGTCAATTCACAGGCATCTTTAAAACGCTCCGGATGGCGCGGCACCAGAATCAGCAGCAAATCGGGGAACTGCGCCAGCAGACGACGATGTGCATCAAGCACAATCGTTTCTTCGCCATCGTGGGTGCTGGTAGCAATCCACACCGGGCGACGCGGTGCCCACTGGCGGCGCAGCGTGACAGCTTTGGCGGCCAGTTCTGGCGTGACGGAAATATCAAACTTCAGGCTGCCGGTGACCGCGAGATGTGAGCGCTTCAGCCCAAGGCTGAGAAAACGGTCGCCATCCTCTTCGTTCTGCGCCGCGATCAGCGTGATACTTTGCAGCAAATCGCGCATGAAGCCGCCCAGCTTCTTGTAGCCTTTGGCGGAACGCTCAGACAGGCGTGCGTTGGCAATCACCAGCGGAATCTGGCGCTGATGCAGAATACGGATAATGTTCGGCCACAGCTCGGTTTCCATGATGATCACCAGCCGTGGGTTGACCGTATCAAGGAAGCGATTGATGGCACCCGGCAGATCGTAAGGCAGGTAGACGTGATGCACGTCTTTGCCAAACGCCGATTGTGCACGTTCGGAACCGGTCGGTGTCATGGTGGTGACGGTGATCGGCAGGGTCGGATAGCGATGACGCAGTGCACGCACCAGGGGGACGGCGGCGAGGGTTTCTCCCACCGAGACGGAGTGGAGCACAATACCGTTCGGTTCCACCTTGCCACTGCAATAGCCGTAGCGTTCCGCCCAGCGCTTACGATAGGCCGGGGCTTTTCGACCGCGCAGCCACAGGCGCAGCCAGATAAAAGGCTGGATCAGATAGAGCAGGGCTGTGTATAGAGTCGTCATAGTTATCGTTACGACAGGTTCGCGTCAAAAAGCATAAGAAATCAAGATGGCGGCATGTTATCAGAAACCGGGCACCTGCTCATACCACTTCATCAAACCGGCTGTAACACTTGCTGATAAAGCGAGGTCAAGGCCTGTGCCAGACGCTTTGGACCATAAGGTTCAATTCTGCGGCGTGCGGCCTCACCCAGCGCGGAATTCTGCGAAAGGGAAGGTGTTGCCAGTACCGCCTCATTTAATGCCTTGATATCCAACGCATCACAGACGAAGCCCTCCTGACCAGTCTGAATAAATTCGGCACCGCCACAGCCAGTGCTGGTAATGACTGCCAGGCCACAGGCCATTGCTTCCAGCACCACATTCGGAAAAGGATCATAGAGCGTTGGCAGCAGCAGGGCATCAGCAGCATGGTAGAAGGGTTGCACATCCTGCTGCACGCCAACAAAGCGTAGCCGATCGAGACAGTTCAACTGATTCGCCAGCTGTTGATAACGCGTTAGCTGTTTATCCTGGCCGACCACAATCAGATAGCGGTCGCTGCGTGCCACAGCTTCAATGGCTGCCTTTAACCCTTTGCGCTCAAAGCCGGAGCCGACGTAAATCATCACGGTGGCATCCTGCGGCAAACTCAGTTGCTGGCGTGATGCGTGACGTTGCGCTTCGGCCGCGGGCTGAAAGCGTTGGCTATCAATGGCGTTGTGAATAACATGAATCTTGCTGGCATCCAGCGCAAAACAACGCAAAATATCTTGCTTCACCATCTCCGAGTTGCAAATCACCGCCTTCAGCGACGGTGCATTGAACATCTCGCTTTCCGCCTGCAACACATAACGATGATAGGGGCTTAACGTGGCACTCAGCCGCTGCCAGCCTGAGACGATGCGCGCCCGCTGTTCCAGCCAGACGCGATGCACACCATCCCCGGCGCGAAAGATATCGCATCCGGCAATGCGCTCATGGCTTTGCACAATATCAAACTTCTCCCGCTCCCAGCAGGCGCGTGCCGCCTGAGCAAAGCCCCGCTCCCGTGAAACCCGCCCGAACTTTGCCGGATTACAAATATGCAGATGCCATGCTGGATTGGGCGTGCCTTGCCAGCTGCGGGTGATGATATTCAGATCGAGTTGTTCGCTGTCGAGGGCTTCCAGCGCGCGTGAGATAAAACGCTCGGCACCGCCATCCGGACGATACTTCTGACGGACAATCGCCAGGCGTAACTTAGTCATGCAAAAAGCTCCTTGCGGCGGCGACGACATCAGCAACCGGAATCGACGACAAATAGCGCTGGTCGGTTTTGGTATTGATCGAGTCAGGATCAGGCAGCGGGCCATAATCACCGGCCCAGATGACGCGATTGTTATTACCCCAGGGACGCCAGAACTGCAATTTTGTCGGACCAAACAGCGCCAGGCAGGGCGTCTGTAGCGCCGCAGCCATATGCATTGGCGCAGAATCGACGCCAATAAACAGCCGGGCACCCGCGATTAACGCGGCCAGCTGAGGCAAAGAAAACTGGCCTGCCAGCGAAACGACGTTGTCGCTACGGCACAGCAATTGAATGCGTTCAATCATCGCCAGCTCTTTTTTATCCGGTGCGGCGGTCAGCACGATGGTGTGACCGTCAGTGGCCAGCGTATCGACCATCTGAGCGACTTTATCATCATCCCAGCATTTGAATTCCCAGCGAGAAGTGGGTTGCACCACCACATAAGAAGCGCTGACCTGACGCTGAGCCAGCATCTCCTGCACTTTTTGCTGGTCGGCGGCGCTGAAATGCATGGAGGCTGTGGCCCCTGATGCATCGATTCCGAGCGGAGCCAGTGCCGACATATTCTGTTCAACGGTATGTAATGTGCCGTGGTCGGCGGTACTGACCAGCTGGTTATGGCACCAGCGCCAGAATGCGTTATCGCGTTTGTTAAAGGCGAAACCAATACGCACCGGAGCGCCGGAAAAGGCGGTGATGATAGCACTGCGCCACTGGTCGGCAAGATTGATCACCAGGTCGTAATGACAGGCACGAACTGCGGAAATCAGCGCCATCTCATGACGGAACTTCTGCCATCCCCCCTCTTTTTTCCAGTTACGATCGATAATATGCAACTGGCGTATGGCCGGATGGGCTTCCAGCATCGGGCGCGTTTCTTTGTAGAGCAGGACGTCAATGTTGGCCTGCGGGTAGCGCTGCCGCAGAGCATTAATCGCAGGGGTGGTCAGCAGCATATCACCATGATGGCGCAGCTTAATTAGCAGAATATTTTGGGGTGCAAAGTGGTCTGGAATCGGGCTTGCCATACTCAAATGATCTCAGAATTCAGTGAGCTGATTGTAGGGCAAACCCCCCAGGGGTGAAAGCCAGGCGCGGCGCTTATTTCTCTCGCCAGCGATAAATACGGCTCAGCCATAACAGCAGTTGATACCATTGTTTGATGCCGCGTGCATTACGTAGCATACGTTTATGCGTCTGGGTGGCGAAGAGGTCATGAATGATGGCCTGACGCGCACTCGCATCTGGCTCGCGCCGGATGCTGTGGCAGACGCTGAGCGCTTCATGGGTGATCTGATAGTGAAACGCCGGGTAGATTCTGACCTTATGCTGGTAACGTGCATTGATCTCCTCCAGCATGCGGGCAATTTTCAGATAGTGACGTTGATAGGCCACATTGCGTTCGCCGGTACGTTTACGATTGCTGATTGAGGCATCGTGCATGTAATAACGGTACAACACCTGATCGGTATAGCGTACCCGCTGGGCATTCAGCATAAACTCGGTGGTCCAGGGAATGTCCTGATGGTGCAAGCCGGGTTCAAAAGTGAGTTGCTGTTGTTCGATGATTTCGCGGCGATAGATACCCAGCCACACCACGTGCAGATAACGATGGGTATTCAACGCCTTGCTGAGCCACTCCGGGCCGTTGAGTACCCCGGTACTGGTCAGGCGATCGAGTGGAATCAGTGGTTTGGTTTGCTGGCTGGTCTGAAAAAAACGTGCGGCATTACATTGGGCGGCATCAAGATTATCCTGTTCCGCCATCTCCACTAATGTCTGATACATCGTCGGATGCATGGTGTCATCAGCATCGGGAAAGGTGACATATTTGCCACGTGCGATAGCCAGGCCGGCGTTACGTGCACGTGACACGCCACCATTAGGTTGATGAATCACGCTGATATGCGGGTGCTGTTGTGCGTAAGTATCAGCGCGCTCCCCGGAACCATCAGTCGAACCATCGTTGACAATAATGATCTCCAGACCGGTCAGTGTCTGGTCGAGCAGCGATTGCATAAAAGTATCCAGCATCGCTCCGGCGTTATACATCGGGGTGATGATGGAAAGGATAGGGTTGTTTAGCGACATTGTTCTGTATTGTTTTAATGAATTATTAACGAAATCCTGACATTAATTATTGCCAGGCAATTCAGAACTTTTTGCACATTAATGGTCAAAAAGAGTTGGTCCCGGGGATTTTCAGCATTTTGCGATCATTTCCGGGCCGATTTTCCGGGCAAAAGCGAGTTAACTCTGGGCAGCAACATGAAGAATATTTTAGTTATCAGGCGTGACAACATTGGCGATATGGTGTGCACCACGCCATTGCTGGAGGGTCTGAAGCAGGCCTTTCCCGACGCTAAACTGACCTTGCTGGTGAATAAAATCGCCGAAGATGTGGTGGACAATAATCCCAACGTTGATCGGTTATTTGTGTATAAAAAGGCGAAACACCGCGGTAAAAACGAGACTACGCTGGGAGTTTACTGGCAACGTGTCAAAATCATGCTCGCCTTGCGTAAAACCCGTTTCGACGCCACTATCCTGGCAAACCCGGTGCCCTGCAAATACAGCCTGCGGCTGGCTAAAATGGCCGGTGCACACAACATTATCGGCGCTGCCCAGACGGATGCCGTGCTGGATCATCCTTTCCAGAAACAAGACTTTCACGGCACTCACCAGGTAGAACACACTTATTCCTACCTTTCCGCGTTAACCCAGAACGCGCCTGAAGTGCCGCAAGTGAATCTGTATCTTTCCGCTGCGGAACGCGCGCAGGCAAGCGCGCGGGTTACGCAATTGTTCTCCGGTGCTGGCGTAACCTATGGGGTACACATCAGCAGTCGCAGCCCGAAACGACGCTGGCCTGTCGCTGCCTATGCAACCTTTATTCGTCAGTTGTTGCAGGATGAGCAGGCGCGCGTGTTGCTGTTCTGGTCACCTCAGGGGGCGCTGGATCCCAACGATAAAGGGGATGCGGCGCGTGCTGATGAGCTGATGCAAATGGTGGATTCCCCGCGTCTGGCGCGCTACGCCACGGCTTCGATTCGTGAATTGATCGCCGGGTTTGATTGTTGCGAGCAGATTTTATGCAGCGATGGCGGCCAGATGCATATCGCGGCTGGATTGCATAAAAAGCAGGTGGTGTTTTTTGGCGATACCAATGCGCAAATCTGGCATCCGTGGTCGGGCGAGTATGAAATCATGCAGACCGCTTCGGGTGAATGCAGTGATATCTCGCCGGAAACGGTCTGGCTGGCCTGGCAGCGCCTCGCGCAGCGTTAACGGGCGGCTAAATCGACATACTGACGGCTGATGGCCGTCACGTCGTACAGGCTGAGAGTTTGCTCATTAATTGCCGGTAAATGGTCGTAAACCGCGGCCATTTTGCTGGCCAGTGCCTGAGCATCAATCGGCGTCAGCATATCTGCCATTCCCGCCTTCACCAGAATTTCCTCCGGTCCACCCGGGCAGCGCGTACTGATCACCGGCGTGCCGCAAATCAGCGATTCGACGATCACGTTGCCAAAGCCTTCGCTGTCAGAGCTCATCACCATCAGACGCGCATGTTTGATGTAAGGGAAAGGGTTGGACTGAAAACCGAGGAACAGGACGCGATCGGCGATATTCAGTTTCTGCGCCAGCTGTTTGGCGGCGGCAATACGTTCTTCCGTACCGGTGCCCAGCAGCACCAGTTTTGCCCGGTCAGCAAGGCCTGATTGGGCAAAGGCTTCCAGCAGGCGGTCCTGACGTTTTTGCGGGTGAATACGCGCGACATTGATTAGATAGTCAGTACCTGCCAGATCGCAGGGTTCATCCGCGCGCTGGCGCAGAGCCTGTAAATCGAAGGGGTTGTTAATCACCGCCGTTTTTGCGGTGCGTACCCCCATCACATCGACCAGATCGTCCAGCACAGCCTGGGAAACGGCAGTGATATTGCGGCCATGGTAGATGCTTGCCATCTTCTGCTTTTTGAACCAGTAATTCAGCCCCTTACGATGGCCGAGATAGGTTGACGACAGCACGCCATGAATACAGAACCATAAACGTGAACGATCAATGGCCTGGCTGCGCGCCACAATGCGGTCGGTTTTGTGCAGGTTGGAGATGATCAGGTCATATTTGCCGTTTTGCGCTTCATCCTGGCGTAAAACCTCATCCAGTTTTCTGGCACGACGTGATAGCTCAGTCAGCTTACGCCAGGGTGCGCTGCTGTGCTGGGTGATCACCCGATATTCCACCCCTTCCGGCAGGGCATAGGCGCAGGTTTCATCCAGTGAGTAGAGGGTGACGTGGTGCCCCATTTTATGAATCGATTCGCTAAGGGTCAGCACCACTTTCTCTGCGCCGCCGCCCGGTAAACCATCAATAATCATTAAAATGCGCATGTCACATCCAGACTGAATTGCTAAGTGAAGCGCCCTTTATACCGTTTAGGAAGTCAGGGCGCTATCGCCGACGAAAATTAATCCCAGCTCAGTATCACTTTACCTGAGTGGCCGGAACGCATCTCATCAAAGCCCTGCTGGAACTCATCAATAGGGAAACGGTGGGTGATGATGGGGGTAAGATCGAGGCCGGATTGGATCAGCGCCGCCATTTTGTACCAGGTTTCAAACATCTCACGACCATAGATCCCTTTAATAAACAGTCCCTTGAAAATCACCTGATTCCAGTCAATCGCCATCTCACCCGGCGGGATACCGAGCAGCGCGATACGACCACCGTGATTCATCACTTCCAGCATGCTACGAAAGGCCGGGGGTGCGCCGGACATCTCCAGCCCGACATCAAAGCCTTCGGTCATTCCCAGCGAAGCCATCACCGCAGGCAAATTCTCCTGCGCCACGTTCACGGCGCGCGTTACGCCCATGTTACGCGCCAGGTTGAGGCGGTATTCATTGATGTCGGTGATGACCACATTGCGTGCGCCGACATGTTTGCACACGGCGGCGGCCATGATGCCGATGGGGCCAGCACCGGAAATCAGCACATCTTCGCCCACCAGATCAAACGACAGCGCAGTATGTACCGCATTGCCGAAGGGATCGAAAATAGCCGCCAGTTCGTCGGAGATGTTGTCCGGGATCTTGAAGGCGTTGTAGGCCGGGATGACCAGATATTCGGCAAAACATCCCTGACGATTAACACCCACGCCGACAGTATTACGGCACAGATGGGTACGCCCGGCACGGCAGTTTCGGCAGTGGCCGCAGGTGATATGGCCTTCGCCCGAGACACGGTCGCCGATGGCGAAACCTTTCACCTCCTGTCCGATCGCCACCACTTCGCCAACGTATTCATGGCCGGTGATCATCGGTACCGGGATGGTTTTCCGTGACCAGTCGTCCCAGTTGTAGATATGGACATCGGTGCCACAAATCGCGGTCTTACGGATTTTTATCAGCAGGTCGTTATGGCCGGGTTCCGGAATCGGCGCATCTGTCACCATCCAGATGCCTTCTTCCGCTTTTAATTTTGCGAGTGCTTTCATTCCCGGCTCCTCAGGCGATGACGCCCAGCTGCTGACCAATACGGGTAAAGGCTGCTACCGCCTGCTCCAGCTGTGCCTGGGTATGGCCGGCAGAAATCTGGGTGCGAATACGTGCCTGGCCTTTGGGCACCACCGGGTAGAAGAAGCCAGTCACGTAAATGCCTTCGCGTTGCAACAGGCTGGCAAACTCCTGTGCCACCTTCGCATCGCCAAGCATCACCGGAATGATGGCGTGATCGGCACCCGCCAGGGTAAATCCGGCGGCGGTCATTTGTTCGCGGAAGTAGCGCGCGTTTTCCCACAGACGCTGGCGCAGGCCATCGCCTTCACTCAGCATTTCCAGCACCCGCAGCGAAGCGGCCACTATCGCCGGGGCCAGTGAGTTGGAAAACAGGTAAGGACGTGAACGCTGACGCAGCCACTCCACCACCTCTTTTTTCGCCGCGACATAACCGCCAGATGCGCCGCCCAGCGCTTTGCCCAGGGTGCCGGTCAGAATGTCGACGCGGCCCATCACGTGGCAATACTCATGGGTGCCACGCCCACAGGCACCGACAAAACCGACGGCGTGTGAATCATCGACCATCACCAGCGCATCAAACTCATCCGCCAGGTCGCAAATCCCCTGCAGGTTGGCAATCACACCATCCATGGAAAACACGCCATCGGTGGCGATCAGGATATGGCGCGCGCCTTTATCCCGTGCTTCCTGGAGCCGCGCGCGCAGTTCGTTCATATCGTTATTGGCATAGCGATAACGCTGCGCTTTGCACAGACGAACGCCATCAATGATCGAAGCATGATTGAGCGCATCAGAGATGATGGCATCTTCCGCACCCAGCAGAGTTTCAAACAGACCACCGTTGGCATCAAAACAGGAGGAGAACAGAATGGCAGCTTCCATACCGAGGAAGTCCGCCAGTTTGCCTTCCAGCTGCTGGTGGATATCCTGGGTACCGCAGATGAAGCGCACTGAGGCCATGCCGAAACCGTGGGAATCCATCCCTTCTTTGGCTGCCTGAATCAGCGTTGGATGGTTTGCCAGACCCAGATAATTATTGGCGCAAAAATTGATGACCCTCTGACCATCAGCCACGCTGATTTCAGGCTGCTGTGCCGAGGTAATGGTGCGTTCCTGTTTGAACAATCCATCCTGGCGCGTTGTCTCAAGTTGCTGCTGGATTTGCGAATAAAATTGATCGGACATGATTCTGCTCCTCAGATAGCAAAATTTTGGCACATATTACTGATCGAAAAGCGGTTTAACGACGTTTCAGCCAATGAAATCTCTGTTTTGCAGCATAGTTCACGCTGCGGGCAGGAAATATGCCGGGGTTACGGAGTCATCTGGCTGTCTGGTACGGGCTGAAATGTTATGATGATAAGTATTCGTGGGTGAAACCTCCTGTTTCACCTCAACTGTTTAAAGGCAAAGCACATGATTATCGTAACAGGTGGCGCTGGCATGATTGGCAGCAACATCGTCAAGGCGTTGAACGATCGCGGTCATACCGACATTCTGGTCGTGGATAATCTGAAGGATGGCACCAAGTTCGTGAATCTGGCGGATCTGGACATCTCTGATTACATGGATAAAGAGGAATTCCTCAGCTACATCATGTCAGGTGAAGATCTGGGGCCGATCGAAGCGGTCTTCCACGAGGGTGCCTGTTCGTCGACCACGGAATGGGACGGCAAGTACATGATGGATAACAACTATCAGTATTCCAAAGATCTGCTGCATTTCTGCCTCGACCGTGGCATTCCGTTCCTGTATGCCTCTTCCGCAGCCACTTATGGCGGTCGCAACGACAACTTCATCGAAGAGCGTCAATACGAGCAGCCGCTGAATGTTTATGGCTACTCCAAAATGTTGTTTGACCATTATGTCCGTCAGATTCTGCCGGAAGCGGATTCGCCGGTGTGTGGTTTCCGTTACTTTAACGTCTACGGCCCGCGTGAAGGCCATAAAGGCAGCATGGCGAGTGTGGCTTTCCACCTCAACACGCAAATCAGCAATGGCGAGAACCCCAAGCTGTTCGAAGGCAGTGATGATTTCCGCCGCGACTTTATCCACGTTGATGACGTTGCTGCGGTAAATCTGTGGTGCTGGGAAAACGGTATCTCCGGCATTTACAACTGTGGTACCGGCCGCGCGGAATCTTTCCAGGAAGTGGCCGATGCGGTGCTGAAATTCCATCAGCAAGGCGAGATTGAATACATCCCGTTCCCGGACAAGCTGAAAGGCCGTTACCAGGCGTATACCCAGGCGGATCTGACGAAACTGCGCGCCGCAGGTTATGACAAACCGTTCAAAACCGTGGCCGTCGGTGTCGCGGAATATATGGCCTGGCTGAACCGTAACGCATAAGGAAACCGGCAGCAGCGATGAAAATTCTGGTTATTGGCCCGTCCTGGGTCGGCGATATGATGATGTCGCAAAGTCTCTATCGCACGCTCAAGGCTGAGCATCCTGAGGCGGTTATTGATGTAATGGCACCCGCCTGGTGCCGACCGCTGCTGTCACGTATGCCGGAAGTCAATCAGGCACTGGCGATGCCGCTCGGTCACGGCGCACTGGCGCTGGGTGAGCGACGTCGGCTGGGCAAAACCTTGCAGGCCAGTGGTTATGATCGCGCTTACGTGCTGCCGAACTCCTTTAAATCGGCACTGGTACCGTTCTTTGCCGGTATCAAACGCCGCATCGGCTGGCGTGGCGAGATGCGCTACGGTGTGCTGAATGATGTGCGCGTGCTGGATAAAGCCGCGTTTCCGCTGATGGTTGAGCGTTATGTGGCGCTGGGCTACGACAAACCCGTGGCTGCGGCGCAACAGTTGCCGCAACCCTTGTTGTGGCCGCAGCTCAGGGTGGAGGAAGAAGAGAAGCGCATGACGGCTGCACAATTTGCGCTCTCTGCCGATCGTCCGGCGATTGGTTTCTGCCCGGGTGCTGAGTTTGGTCCGGCAAAACGCTGGCCGCATTATCATTACGCTGCGCTGGCGGAACAGCTGATCGGTGAAGGTTATCAGGTGGTGTTGTTTGGTTCGGCCAAAGATCGCGAGACTGGCGATACCATTATTCAGACCCTGCCAGAAGTGGCTCGTTCGCACTGTAAAAACCTGGCGGGCGAAACTCAGCTGGAGCAGGCGGTCATTCTGCTGGCGAACTGTGCTGCGGTCGTCAGCAATGATTCCGGTTTGATGCATATTGCAGCGGCGCTTAACCGCCCGCTGGTCGCGTTGTATGGCCCCAGCAGCCCCGATTTCACCCCGCCACTGTCGCATCAGGCACGCGTTATTCGCCTGATCACGGGTTATCATAAGGTCCGCAAAGGCGATGCCGAACAGGGCTATCATCAAAGCCTGATCGACATTCAGCCCGCGCGCGTGCATCAGGAATTAAGCGCTTTGCTCAACGCGGCGCAGGAGTAAACATGCACGTCCTGATTGTTAAAACTTCCTCTATGGGCGATGTCCTGCACTCACTGCCTGCGTTGACCGATGCAATGCAGGCGATTCCTGGCATTCGTTTTGATTGGGTTGTGGAAGAAAATTTTGCCCAAATCCCGGCATGGCATCCGGCGGTGGATAAAGTGCTGCCGGTGGCGATTCGTCGCTGGCGTAAGCATTGGTTTGGCAGCCAGCAACGCGAAGAACGCGTTTTATTTAAGCGCGAGTTACAGACACGCGAGTATGACGTGGTGATTGACGCACAGGGGCTGATTAAAAGCGCTGCGCTGGTAACCCGTCTGGCGAAAGGGGTGAAACACGGGCAGGATAGCCGCAGTGCCCGCGAACCCTTTGCCAGCTGGTGGTACGACAAACGCCATGAAATCAACAAGCAGCAACATGCGGTCGAACGCACGCGTGAATTGTTCGCAAAAAGCCTCGGCTACGAAAAACCAGCCACTCAGGGTGATTATGCGATCGCGGGGCATTTTCTCACTGAGCTTGCGGAAGATGCCGGGCAATATCTGGTGTTTTTGCATGCGACAACGCGTGACAACAAACATTGGCCGGAAGCCCACTGGCGTGAACTGATTGAGTTAGTGCAGCCAACCGGGCTGCGTGTGAAGTTACCCTGGGGGGCTGAGCATGAACATCAGCGCGCTCAGCGCCTGGTGGAAGGGTTTGAGCATGCAGAGGTGTTGCCGCGTCTGACGCTGGAGCAGGTTGCCCGCCAGCTGGCTGGTGCGCGTGCTGTCGTGTCAGTGGATACGGGGTTGAGCCACCTGACGGCAGCGCTGGATCGTCCAAATATTACGTTGTACGGTCCGACAGATCCGGGTCTGATTGGTGGATATGGAAAGAATCAGTTTAGTTTGAAAGCTGAGGATAATAATTTGTCTTCGGTTTTACCTGCTGTAGTTTATACCAGGCTAAGCGAACTGCTCCAGTTATAAATAAGCCTTCAATAATTCCGGCTCATTAATTTTTATGGGCTGGATTATCTTTATCGACTATTTAAACTTAAGTAAAATATATTTTTTCTTCACACTTAATCTTACGCTGGAGCTAAGGAAGAACTTTGATGTCGATGTTTTTTGCAGAATAGCGTACATCGCATCCTGTGCTACTTTTGATAACTTATTTTTATGTTTATATAATAATTGAACCACGTGGCTGGCAGTAAGATGACGCCATTCACTGCCTAACTCAGCATCCATCATTAATAACGCCTTAGCTTTCAGTTCAAGCTTTTCTGCTGATAAGGCACTGGAAAGACTATGAGGTTGCTTAATATAGATGTAGAACGGCCACTCACAAAAATAGATGCTCTCTGCTTTATGCAATATTTCCGGAATAAGAGCAATATCTTCATAGCAGTAAAATTCAGGAAAGTGTGAATTTCTGAATAAAGACTTTTTGACTATTTTTCCAATAAAATGCCCCTGGAATTTCTTATGGATAAGAAACTCTTCAATGGCAACTTCCTGGAGGATCTTCTGCGGGCTCTTCCATTGCCAGTTATCAAGCAGTGGAATCTCACCTTTTATTTCATAAAGTGGAGAGATCAGAATATCAACATCGTTGTTTTCGAGAAAATCTATCAGTTGGGCCAGCGATTTTTCATAAACCAGATCATCACCATCGACCATGGTAATGTATTCACTTTGGCATTTATCAATGGCGAAGTTTCTGACTTTACCGATGTTTTTGAATTCTGTACGGAAATAGAAAGCGTTCTCGTTTTTATCCGCAAATTCACGAAGGATATTGCTGGTTCCATCGACTGAGGCATCATCAATAAGGATCAACTCACAAGAAGATACTTTGTTGTCAGCCGCCAGAAGTATACTTTCCAGAGTTTTCTTAATATGCCCTTCCAGATTATGGGCTGTGACAACAATTGATAAAACCTTACTGTTCATAAAACATACCAGAACTTGTCGATGTTTATTACCTCTTCCAATTCTTAACTGAACTGAAGATGCCGTCATTCCATGAACATCTCTGAATGATTTCTTTTTCCTGGACAAAGTATAGCTAATAACATCAGGCCTGGAAAAAAAATTCGTCGGATTCAGAAAATTATCTTATTCGTGAGGTTTTTCCGCCAGTGGCATTCCGGGACGAATTTTGCTGAGAATTCGTTCTACCTGCTCAGCAACTCTCTCGGGTTTAATGACATCCATGATGTGCGCCAGATGATCCTGTGATTTCTGACGCCCGATATAAATCATATGGTGCAACTCGGGGTTTTGCAGCGCACCGGTAGCATAAGGGTTCGCCGTGACGAATAATCCTAAGGTCGGGGTTTTTACAGTGACGGCGATGTGCAAAGGGCCGGTGTCGCCGGTCACCAACAGATCAAAATCATTAATCAGTGTGCATAATTCGGGTAGAGAAGTCTCACCGACCCGATTAAGAATGCGATCATGATATTGCTCAGGGATAAGATTGATAAAGGATTCAGCTCTGCCTTTATCACCGGGACCGCCGATCAACATAAAAGACAAATTCGTATAATGATCAAGAAGCTGATGAGTCATGGTGGCAAAATTTTCTGGTGCCCAGCAACGTTCCGGCGTTGAAGCACCAAGCTGCAAACCTATCGTTGGTGAAGAGAGCACCTGTTTTTCTGCGACCCGAAGGGGGAGTTTCATTTCTATATCGGAAACGTCACAGCCCAAAGCCTGAACTAATTGAAGTTTACGCTCAATAATATGACCTTTGAATGCAATAATGTAATCAATAAGCCATTTATCGCGCAGTGGTACATTGTCCTTATAGTTATCCTTGATAATGTATTTTGCTCCAGCCATGATCGCGGATAAATAATCATAAGGCTCATGCGAATGCAGCAATAAAGCCAGCTCAGCTTTTGGGAACGATTTTAATTGCTTCAGCAAGCCGGGAATGGTTATGGCTTTATTGTTCCAGAACACCAGATTATCCCAGTCATCACCTTCCTGGAGAAACTCAGCGAATTTCTGATGGGCAACGAGTGTAATGATTGCGTCAGGATAGCGTTGGCGAACGGCACGAATCGCTGGGGTGTTAAAAAGAAAGTCGCCCAGTGCGGTAGTCGAGAAAATGAGAATGTGCGCTGGACGCAATGCTGAAAGATCGACGGATGTTTCAACCTGATGCCGCTTCACTAAATTGTGAATAACAATCGCCTTATCCAACAGCTTGGTTTTCCAGATCTTACGCATTGACTGACTCATTCTTCATGCACTGATAATAATGAAACTTATTTGACCTGCTGAACTGGGTTAAGTTTCATTGCCGGCGATGCTGTTTGGGTATTGTTTAACCGCATTGGCGATGCAATGCGGTCAGGGGAAAATTTTCCATTATCTGCGCGGCAATGGAAAGCAACTCAGAACAAATTTGTCAGATTTCGGATGAAGGGACTTTGCTGGATGCTCTCGGCGATCAGAGATACAGCACGGCTCTGCGGCACGGGTGACAGCGGTTTACTGGCCTTGCATACACCTGGTGCACGGAAATGAGGCACAGGCTCTGGTTGCGGTTTAGACGGCCCGGATCCCTGATGCAGTGGCTCATTCAGCAGCTGGCTGGGACGCACCAGGGTGATATCAGCAGGTAATGTTGGCAGCATTTGCTGCAACACCCGCACGGTATTGGGATGGGGGTGCCCGATGGCAATGGCATAGCCGTCGCGCTGCGCCAGTTTTACCGCGCGGGTAAATTGTTCGCGAATGGCAGCATCATTCTGGCTGTCATCGAGAAAAACCCGCCGCTTCAATACCTTAACATGTGTTCCCTGGGCGGCCGGGATTGACTGACTGTTGCCGATAGTCATGCTGTCGAGAAAGTAGAAATTATACTGATTCAGTACCTGCATCACTTTCTGCATCCCCGGCAGGCTGGATGTCATTTTGCTGCCCATGTGGTTATTCAGGCCCACTGCATACGGCACCTTGCCAACCGCATCGTGGATAATGCGTGCAATCTCGGCACTGGACATCTCTGGTGTAAGCGTATCCTTCTCCAATGGCTGCTTGCTAAGAGGCGCCATTGGCAGATGGATAAGGACTTCATGACCACTCTCATGCGCTTTGGTGGCCATTTGTCGGGCAAAGGTGGCGTTAGGCAATACGGCAACGGAGATGGCTGCGGGCATCTGCAACACTTTGTTCTCTTCGACCGGGCGATAGCCGAAGTCGTCAATCACAATCGAGAGTTTGCCCGCATGGGCGGAAAGTGACAAAAACAGGCCACATAACGCGGCCGGGAGTTTACGAGGTTGAAACAAGGCTATCTTCCTAACCACGGTAGTGGGTTGACGGCTTGTCCCTGACGCCGGATTTCAAAATAGAGCGAGGGCGTGCCGCGGCCGCCGCTGGTGCCCACCAGAGCGATAGGCTGTCCCGCCTTCACCTGGGCACCGACGCTCACCAGCGCACTTTGATTGTAGCCGTAAAGGCTCATATCGCCTTTACCATGTTCCAGCACCACAACCAGACCGTAGCCTTGCAGCCAGTCGGCCATCAGTACGCGTCCATCGGCGATGGCTTTAACTTCTGTACCTTCTGGCGCATCAATCACCAGACCTTTCCAGCGCAGTTCGCCTTGCATGGTTTCACCAAAGCGATGCTCTACACGTCCGTGAACTGGCCAGACGGCCTGGCCGCCAGGACGACCCAGACCCCCGGTACGGGCCATCAGCTCACGCTCACTTTGCGTTGGCTGATAGCTCGATCCTTTGGCTTTCGCCTGTGCCTGGCGCTGACGCACTTTCTCTGCCTCACGGGCTTCACGTTCGGCTCTCTCCCGGGCTTCACGTTCCGCTTTGGCGATTTTATCCTGCAGACGGCTTTCGTTCTCGCGCATTTCTACGAGGTCAGCCTGGTCTTTTTCCAGCGCGCTTTCCAGTGCCGTCAGGGTTTTCTTGCGGGCTGCGCTGGCGGACTCAAGTTTGGTCTGCTGCGTCTGCTGCTGTGCTAACAGCGTTTTTTGCTGCTGCTGTTTGTCCTGCAACGACTGACGCTGTTCAGCAAGCTGTTGCTGCGTTTGCTTCAGGTCATCGATGTTCTTCTGGCGCGCGGCATTCAGATAACCGAAATAGGCCAAAATACGTTCGCTGCGTTGTGCTTCTTCACCGCCCAGCAACAGCTGTAAACCATTGTGCTGACCCTGACGAAAGGCTGCATCAAGCTGCTGGGCCAGCAATTTTTCCTGCTGTGCCTGCTGTTTTTCGAGCCGGGCAATGGAGGCGTTGAGTTGGGCAATATCGTTGTTGAGGGCGCTCAGACTATTGCGGGTTTCACGCAGTTGGCGGCTGGCCTGAGCAATGACCTTTTCCTGGCTTTGCAACTGGTCCAGCAGCTTACTGCGCTGCAATTTTTGCGCCTTAACACTTTTCTCTTTTTCGGCGATATTTTGCTGAATGGATTTCAACTGCGTTTTGCTGTCATCATCACCGTGGGCAATGGGCGGCAATAGCAGAGCGCCCGCGCAGAGCAGGCTGAGGGAGAGTGTGGACCAGCGTGTTAACAACGGATGCGCTGGGCCGTTGTGACAGGTCCTTGTTGGTAAAACAATCGCTTTTCCCTTCATAGTCGCTAATTATTCCACGATGAACAGCCGCTTACCAGTTTCCCGGGCCGGGTTTTGCTTTTCCAAACATGTCGTTCCCAGCTTACAGGCAGAAACTTTGTCTTAATTTTGCGATTAGAACACTTTTTTTGGAAAATGACGCACAAATCGTAACTCTGGCCCCTTAGCGACTGTACATGCGAGGTGGCGCAGGTATACTCAGAACCCTTGTTTTAGCTTATTAGCCCGGTCTGGAGTCGTTACCCCTCATGCAAGAAATTATGCAGTTTGCAAGCAATCACCCCATCCTCAGTCTGGCATGGGTTGTCTTACTCGTTCTGGTGATTGTAACCACCGTTAAAGGAATGTTCTCGAAGGTAAAAACAATTAGTCGCGGTGAAGCAACCCGCCTGATTAATAAAGAGGACGCGGTGGTGGTAGACGTTCGTTCGCGTGACGACTATCGCAAAGGACACATTTCTGGGGCGCTGAATGTAGCGGCGGCAGACATCAAAAAAGGCAGCTTTGGCGAACTGGAAAAGCATAAGTCTCAGCCCATAATTGTGGTATGTGCCACCGGGCAGAGCGCTGGCGAACCGGCAGCCCAACTGAGCGCCGCTGGTTTCACGCAGGTTTCGGTTCTGAAAGATGGCGTGAGTGGCTGGAGCGGTGAAAACCTGCCGCTGGTGCGTGGTAAATAATTCGCAAAGGTAACTTCATGGCTAATGTCGAGATTTACACCAAAACGACCTGTCCTTATTGCCACCGGGCGAAGGCGCTGCTTAATCAGAAAGGTGTGACGTTTCAGGAGATCCCTATCGATGGGGACGCGGTGAAACGTGAAGAGATGATTCAGCGTAGCGGCAGAACAACCGTTCCACAGATATTTATCGACGCGCAGCATATTGGCGGCTGCGATGATCTCTTTGCGCTGGATGGGCGCCAGGGACTTGATCCCTTATTACAGGCATAACTTAACGGCCACACAATTCTAACTAACAGGATTTAGTAACATGTCAGAACATAGCACCAACGAAATGCAGTTCCAGATTCAACGTGTTTACACCAAAGACGTCTCTTTCGAAGCGCCGAACGCGCCGCAGGTTTTCCAGAAAGAGTGGGAACCGGAAGTGAAGCTGGATCTGGACACTGCGTCCTCTCAGCTGGCTGATGAAGTCTATGAAGTGGTGCTGCGTGTTACCGTAACAGCCAGCGTCGGTGAAGAAACGGCGTTCCTGTGTGAAGTTCAGCAGGCCGGTATTTTCACTATCAGCGGTATCGAAGGCACCCAGATGGCACATTGCCTTGGTGCGTACTGCCCGAACATTCTGTTCCCGTATGCGCGCGAATGCATTACCAGCCTGGTGTCTCGCGGTACTTTCCCGCAGCTTAACCTGGCACCGGTCAACTTTGATGCGCTGTTCATGAACTATCTGCAACAGCAGCAGGGTGAAGGCGACGCGCCACATCAGGATGCCTGATGACTACACTCAACGCTTCGATTAGCGTCATCGGTGCCGGCTCGTACGGCACCGCATTGGCCATCACGCTGGCCCGCAATGGTCACCCGGTTTTACTCTGGGGCCACAACCCGCAAAGCGTAGCGCAACTCCAGTCTGACCGCTGTAACACCGCTTTTCTGCCCGATGTTCCCTTCCCCGATAACCTCGTTCCAGAAGCCGATTTAGCACAGGTGGTCAACGCCAGTCGTGATCTGTTGGTGGTGGTTCCGAGTCATGTCTTCGGTGATGTCCTGCTACAGCTGAAGCCGCATCTGCGGAGCGATTCGCGTATCGTGTGGGCGACGAAAGGTCTGGAAAAAGAAACCGGGCGACTGCTGCAGGATGTGGCACGTGAAATCCTCGGTGATACCATCCCGTTAGCCGTGATTTCTGGGCCGACTTTCGCTAAAGAGCTGGCGGCAGGTATGCCAACGGCGATTGCACTGGCATCGACCGATGCGCAGTTTGCTGATGATCTTCAGCAGAAGTTGCACTGTGGGAAAAGTTTCCGTGTGTATAACAACCCGGACTTTATTGGCGTGCAGCTGGGTGGCGCGGTGAAAAACGTTATTGCGATCGGTGCCGGAATTTCTGATGGCATCGGTTTTGGCGCAAATGCGCGTACCGCACTGATTACCCGCGGCCTGGCCGAAATGAGCCGACTTGGCGCAGCGCTGGGGGCCGATCCTACCACCTTTATGGGGATGGCCGGTCTGGGAGATCTGGTGCTGACTTGTACCGATAATCAGTCTCGTAACCGTCGTTTCGGCATGATGCTGGGGCAGGGCGAGAGCGTCGATGAGGCGCAACGCATTATCGGACAAGTTGTAGAAGGCTACAGAAATACCAAAGAAGTCAGAGCGTTGGCCGCTCGCGTTGGCGTGGAAATGCCAATAACCGAGCAAATTTATCAGGTATTATATTGCGAAAAATCGGCGCGAGAGGCAGCATTGAGTTTACTCGGCCGTGCAAGGAAGGACGAAAACAGCCAAAGCTGAAGCAGGATGCCCAGCGTTATCACCTGGAGCGCCCCATCAGGCGCTTTTTTTATCGGGAGAACACAGCAATGTCGTCTGAAGAGTTAGAACTGGTCTGGAATAATATTAAAGCGGAAGCCCGGGCGCTGGCCGACTGCGAGCCGATGCTGGCCAGTTTTTTCCATGCGACATTGCTCAAGCACGAAAACCTGGGCAGTGCGCTCAGCTACATGCTGGCAAACAAGCTGGCTAACCCGATTATGCCTGCCATCGCCATTCGTGAAATCGTTGAAGAAGCCTACCGTGAAGACCCTTCAATGATCGTTTCTGCAGCCTATGATATTCAGGCGGTGCGCCAGCGTGACCCGGCAGTCGATAAATATTCCACGCCTCTGCTGTATCTGAAGGGTTTTCATGCCTTGCAGGCGTATCGTATTGGTCACTGGCTGTGGAAGGAAGGTCGCCGCGCATTGGCGGTTTACCTGCAAAACGAAATCTCGGTCTCATTTGCCGTGGATATTCACCCGGCTGCGCGTATTGGTCATGGCATCATGCTCGACCATGCCACCGGCATCGTGATCGGTGAAACGGCCATCGTGGAAAACGATGTTTCTATCCTGCAAAACGTCACCCTGGGTGGTACCGGTAAAACCAGTGGTGATCGTCATCCGAAGATCCGTGAAGGGGTGATGATTGGCGCGGGTTCAAAAATCCTTGGCAATATCGAAGTGGGGCGTGGCGCAAAAATTGGTGCCGGTTCCGTGGTTCTTCAACCGGTGCCGCCGCATACCACGGCAGCAGGCGTACCGGCACGCATTGTCGGTAAACCTGCCAGCGATAAACCCTCAATGGATATGGATCAGCACTTTAATGGCACCGTTCCTGGCTTTGAGTTCGGTGACGGCATCTAGCTCTTGATCAGCGCGCCAGCATAATCAAGCTGGCGCCACGCTTCGTACACCACGACCGAAACCGCATTTGACAGGTTCATACTGCGGCTTTCAGGCATCATCGGAATACGAATCTTTTGCTCGGGCGGCAACGCGTTAAGAATCTCTGCGGGCAGCCCCCGGCTTTCCGGACCAAACACCAGATAATCACCCGCCTGATAACGCACCGCGCTATGCGCCGGGGTGCCTTTGGTGGTGAGCGCAAACAACCGCTGTGGTGCCTCTGCTGCAATAAATGCCGCATAGTTAGCGTGATGCCTGATGGCGGTAAATTCGTGGTAATCCAGCCCGGCGCGACGCAAACGTTTATCGTCCCAGGCAAAACCCAGGGGTTCAATCAGGTGCAACTGAAAGCCGGTATTGGCACAGAGACGGATGATATTGCCGGTATTAGGCGGAATTTCAGGTTCAAATAAAACGATGTTAAGCATAAGGCCCCCGGAAACGAGGGCCGAAGCATAACAAATTATTGCCGGGCGGAGTACAACGGCAACCAGAGGGTCAGACGCAGGCCACCGAGCGGGCTGTCATCGGCTTTCACCCAACCGCGATGTTGTTGAACCGCAGTTTCGACAATCGCCAGTCCCAGGCCGGTACCGCCAGATTCGCGATCGCGTGCTTCATCAGTACGGTAGAACGGGCGGAAAATCTGCTCACGATCTTCCGGGCTGACGCCTGGACCATCATCATCCACATGCACGGTGATGCCTTCGATATCCACCGAGAAGCTGACGCTGATATGTGTGTGTGAATAACGCAGTGCATTGCGCACGATGTTTTCCAGCGCACTCTCCAGCGCGTGTGGGTTGCCATATAACGGCCAGGGACCCGGCGGATAAGGGACATCCATGCGTTTGCCCATCTGCTCGGCTTCGAATTTGGCATCTTCCAGCACGCCATTCCACAGATGATTGGCCTTCATCGCTTCGCTGACCAGCGCATTTTTATGCTGAGTGCGTGACAGCACCAGCAAGTCGTTGATCATACCGTCCAGTCGTTGGGCTTCCGTTTCAATACGCTCCAGCTCTTTGCCTTCACCCTGACGACGACGCAGCAGCGCGGTGGCTAACTGTAAACGGGTGAGGGGGGTACGTAACTCATGGCTGATATCCGACAGCAGGCGTTGCTGTGCTGTCATCATGCGTTCGAGCGCACTCACCATCTGGTTGAAACTTGAGCCAGCAGCAAGAAACTCCTGTGGTCCTGATTCCAGTTCCGGGTGTTGCCGCAAATTACCGCTCGCCACCTCATCGGCGGCGTGTTTAAGTTTGCGTGCCGGACGCGCCAGGCTCCATGCCAGCCACAATAACAGCGGGGAGCTGATCAGCATGGTGACGATGAGGAGCAGTAAGGGTCGGTCAAACAGCAGGTTGACGAAGTCAAGTTGTGAGCTGGTGGCCGGACGGATCAGGTAAAGCTGGTAGTTATCTTCGCCATCGCGCACGGCAAAGGGCCCCACCATCTCTACCCGGCCATATTTTTTCTTCTGCGGATGATCGGCATTGTCAGACTGGCCAATAAAGTTGCGGATAACCTGCATTTCATTGTGCTGGGCGCCAATGACGCGCCCTTCGCTGGTCACCAGCAACAATCGCTGTCCTGGCGGAGCCCATTTCTCAATCGCGCGAAATAACCGACGCCACCACATCAAATCGTTGGGCGGGTCCTGCGCCAGTTCGGCTTCAACATGCTGCTCGATCATGATGCCCTGCCGCTGTTCACTTTCCAGCAGCGAGGTCATCTGACGAGAGTCGAGTTTTGGCACCATCAACACCAACATCAACACCAACGCCAGGGTAAGCCAGAAGATGGCGAAGATGCGGGTAGTCAAACTTCCAATCATGATGCCGAAACCATCAGGTAGCCACGTCCGCGCAGAGTTTTAAACCACGGATGACCATCACGACGTTCCGGTAATTTACGACGCAGGTTTGAGATATGCATATCGATGGCACGGTCAAAGGGTGTCAGACGCTTGCCCAGCACTTCCTGGCTGAGATGTTCGCGTGATACCACCTGGCCAAGATGCTGTGCCAGCAGATAAAGCAGGGTGAATTCCGTGCCGGTCAGATCCAGGGTTTCATTATCGAAGCTGGCTTCCTGGCGGCCGGGGTTAAGTCGCAAGCAATCCACTTCCAGCGTGGGTGAACTGTTGTCGTGCTGCTGCTGTTGCTCACTCCAGTTGGAACGACGCAGAATGGCACGAATACGCGCGACCAACTCGCGATCGTTAAAAGGTTTTGGCAGATAGTCATCCGCGCCCAATTCAAGGCCAAGGACGCGATCCAGCTCGCTGCCGCGTGCAGTCAACATGATCACCGGTGTCTGGTGTTGTTGACGTAACTCTTTCAGGGTATCGATACCGTTCTTTTTCGGCATCATGACATCAAGCAGTAACAGGTCAACGGTGTTGTCCAGCAGGTTGAGTGCCTGCTCGCCATCGCTGGCGACAATCACTTCAAAACCTTCCATTTCAAGCAGTTCTTTAAGCAGCGAAGTCAATTCGCGGTCATCATCAACCAACAGGATCTTATTCATTTTTTATTGCCCTCCGCAGGCAAAATACCGTGTTCCCATATCGTCAATCCAACGCTTTACGTAGTTTTACACCCCCTGACGGATGTTTGCAGCTGTCGCCGTACACTAGTCCTCGTTGAATCGCAAAACGGAACAAACTGGGAGTAAACGATGCGCAACTTAACCGCCGTCGTCATTGCCTCAGCGATGGTTCTCAGTCACGCCAGCGCAGGAGCAGCAGACACGACGACGATTGACGAGATGCATCATAATGGCGGATTGACGACAGGCAGTATGACTCAAAATCCGCAAAGCCACATGTTTGATGGCATTGAACTTACTGAGCATCAGCGGCAACAAATGCGAGACCTGATGCAGCAAGCGCGACTCGAACGTCCCGCCGTCAGCGTTCAGGATATAGAAACTATGCATGACCTGGTCATTGCAGACAAATTTAACGAATCCGCCATCCGCCTGCAGGCAGAGAAAATTGCTCAGGCACAGGTCGAACAAAGTGTTGTGATGGCTCGGGTTCGTAATCAGATGTACCACCTGCTAACGCCTGCACAGCAAGCGACATTGCAGAAGAATTATGAGCGGCGCCTCAATGAAATGCGCAGGCTCTCAGAATTGCAGCCATCATCACCGCTGCAAGCAGTGAGTAGTACCAGCAGTAACCAGTAACATAGTATCCCTGTTTTCCTTGCCATAGACACCATCCCTGTCTTCCCCGCCATGATGGCGGGGTTTTTTTTATCAAAAAATCACAACAACAGAACCCGCTGATGAGCTTTAGCCATCAACCAATGAGAGCTGGCCGGAAACAACCGAAAAAAGATCGTGCTGTGGATGTTGTTGCGCGCGGGTACCATTTTTTACCTGTAGGAAACTTGATCTGTAACGCTGGAAAGCGGCGTGAATCTTACTGGGTGTACGAAATTCGAAAGTTTTTTCATAAAAACATAAGGACGATACTTTCAGATAACAGACAATTCTATCTTGCCAATACGCATTGATGACAAAAAGGAAGGGTATGCCAATAAATATACCTCAATTACATTCTCCCTGGCCTGCACCATCGACCCACTCATCATCTTCAGCGGAGTCATTACCCAAACAGCAGGTGGAAAACCTGGCTGAAGTTATAGATCTGTGCAAAAAAGAAAGTATAGGTATAGTGCCGATACATCTGATTAAGTTGCAACATCTATCTCAGAAGACGAATACTATAATTAGCATTCGCCCAGTTGATATGATGGCAACGGAACTCATCGAAAATGGATATCCAACCAAAGGGTTCCTCATAAAGGGAAAAAGCGCTAACTGGGGTCCGCAAACATCTTTTATATGTGTTAAACAGGGGCTAAGCAAGCTTGCCGATCGACCAGATAAACAAGAAAGATTTAATAAAGAAGTACAAGATTGCTTGAGCAAAGGTTATGCTAATAAAGTTGTATTAGAAATAACAAAGACGAGGCTGGATTTACTCGTCGAGAATAATTATATAAAAAATATAAAATATGGTGCCAACCGTCAACCTCTTGAGATAGAGGCCAGTACGCCAGAAGGCGTCATGCATAAGTTTGAGCTGGCACCCGGATCTGATAAAGGGGTCTGGCAGGTTATCTACAACGGCGAACCTGTTGAAGTTTTAGCCCCGGCTGGTTCAGGTCACAAACCTTTTACCGCCGATTATGACCTTTTTATGATTGCTCCGGCATTTGAGGAGTATGGAGTTGAAGATACATTATCTGTGCATGATGTATCTCATCATATATTTAAAGAGAGAATGGATAGTTATATAACCTCTCATGAAAAACTACCCGGTAAATTAAAGGGTGAATATTTAGATGAAGATGAGTTTTATGCGCAGGTAGATAAGGAGGTTGGTAATGTATCGATGCGTATTCGCAATATGATATCCAGTATTAATGAGCATCTGGTCGGCAACGGTGAGCCGGTTGTGCATCATAGTACCGACACCTGTAATCCCTATACAGATATTGAAGCAAACTTCCCAGCAGTCTTTACCCTGCCTAAAGGTTTTGGAGGGTTTGACGAAATATGTGTGGTGAGGAATGTGGAGGAATTAAAATCTTTCGCTCAGAAAGCCAAAGACGAAGGTTATTATGTGCCACTAAATCCAGTCTGGGATAAAGAAATAACGAATATTCGGTCTTCCAGATTTATGGATGCGAAAAATATTGCAATCCGGCTTTGGAAGCAGAGATAACCATTAAGTCTCAGGCTGTTAGCCAGGTCTTTCCTGCCATCATGTCTGTTCTGCCGCAAGATACGAAAAATAGCGGTTTTTCATTGTCGCTGGCAACGCCAGCCAGGCAGCGTTTACCCGCTAATGATAAACTTGAGCCATTCTGAGATGAAACGGGCGCATCATCGAACGTGTCCGAAGAGGCTATGGCATGGAACACTCCTATGCAAAGCTGGTGAGCCGTGCAGCGCTGTCTGCCACGGTGCTGGCATCGTTATTGTTAATTGTTAAAATTTTTGCCTGGTGGTACACCGGTTCGGTCAGTGTGCTGGCGGGGTTGGTGGATTCACTGGTGGATATCGCCGCTTCGCTGACCAATTTGCTGGTGGTACGGTACGCGTTACAACCTGCGGATGCTGATCATACTTTCGGTCACGGTAAGGCTGAATCTCTGGCGGCTCTGGCGCAAAGTATGTTTATTTCCGGATCGGCGTTGTTCCTGTTTCTTACCGGTATTCAGCAGCTTGCTTCTCCCGAAATTCTGCGTGCTCCGCTGGTCGGTATCGTGGTCACGGTGATTGCGCTCTGTTCCACGCTGGTTCTGGTCACTTTTCAGCGCTGGGTGGTACGGCACACCCGTAGCCAGGCGATTCGAGCGGATATGCTACATTACCAATCCGATGTGATCATGAACGGTGCCATTCTGGTTGCGCTCGGCCTGAGCAGTTATGGTTTTTCCCGCGCCGATGCATTATTCGCCTTAGGGATAGGCGTTTATATCCTGTATAACGCGCTGCGCATGGGCTATGAGGCGGTACAGGCACTGCTGGATCGCGCTTTACCGGAAGAGGAGCGTCAGGCGATTATTGATTTGATCGCCAACTGGCCGGGCGTCAGAGGGGCACATGACTTACGCACCCGGCAGTCTGGTCCGACGCGCTTTATCCAGCTACATCTGGAAATGGACGATCATCTGCCGCTGGTGCAGGCACACAAGGTGGCCGATCAAATTGAACAGGCGTTACGCAGCAAGTTTCCTGGCTCCGATGTCATCATCCATCAGGACCCCTGCTCAGTCGTGCCAGAAAATCAGCAGGGTTTTTTCCAGTTTTAATAGTTTTAAATCATCGTGTTGCGGGATAAAAATGACGGAACGCTAACAACTCTGTAAAAAAATAGCGAAAACTTGTCTGACCTGAATCAATTCAGCAATCAGCCTTTGATATACTATCTCTCAACTATAAGGCCGTGCGATCGCGAGCTGGTCTCCGCGGGGGCACTGGCGGGAATAATCCTTAGTTTTGAACAATCCAGAGGTTGTCATGATCAAAAAAATCGGAGTACTGACCAGCGGCGGCGACGCCCCAGGCATGAACGCAGCCATTCGCGGAGTTGTACGTTCCGCGCTGAGTGAAGGACTTGAAGTTTTTGGTATCTACGACGGCTATCTGGGGCTATATGAAGACCGTATGATCAACCTCGATCGCTACAGCGTATCGGACATGATCAACCGCGGAGGTACCTTCCTGGGTTCTGCGCGTTTCCCTGAATTCCGTAATGAAGAAGTTCGCCAGGTTGCCATCGAAAATATGCAAAAGCGCGGTATTGATGCGCTGGTGGTCATTGGTGGTGACGGTTCTTACATGGGGGCTAAACGCCTGACAGAAATGGGTTTCCCATGCATTGGCTTACCGGGCACCATCGATAACGACGTGGCCGGTACCGACTATACCATCGGTTACTTCACTGCGCTGGAAACTGTGGTGGAGGCGATTGACCGCCTGCGTGACACTTCTTCTTCACATCAGCGTATTTCCATCGTCGAAGTGATGGGACGCTACTGCGGCGATCTGACGCTGGCAGCGGCAATTGCTGGCGGCTGTGAATTCATCGTGCTGCCGGAAATTCCTTATACCCGTGAAGAACTGGTTTCCGAGATCAAAGCCGGTATCGCCAAAGGTAAAAAACACGCCATCGTGGCCATCACTGAGCATATTTGTGATATCGACGATCTGGCGCATTACATCGAAGCTGAAACCAAACGCGAAACCCGTGCCACCGTTCTGGGTCACATTCAGCGTGGTGGTGCGCCTTGTGCGTATGACCGCATCCTGGCTTCACGCATGGGGGCTTACTCCATTGAACTGCTGCTGCAGGGCTACGGTGGACGTTGCGTGGGTATCCAGAATGAGAAGATGGTGCACCACGACATTATCGACGCCATCGAAAATATGAAACGTCCGTTCAAACGCGATTGGCTGGATACCGCGAAAAAACTCTACTAAATCAGCAAAATCAAGGCGCGTCATGTAACGCGCCTTTTTTATGCCTGCTCATATTCTCTCCGGTTATAACAGCTTATTTTTAATTCTTTAATCTGTGGATTAGTTTGTGTCAGTCTTGTTCTATAACGACTTCGGAGAGCAAGCAATGAACAAGTGGACTATTGGTGTCACCCTGTTACTGGCTTCAACCAGTGTTTTGGCAAAGGATATTCAGCTGTTAAACGTGTCTTACGATCCGACGCGTGAACTTTATGAGCAGTACAACAAAGCCTTCAGCGCCCATTACAAACAGGAAACCGGGGATAACGTGGTGATCCGCCAGTCACACGGGGGTTCAGGTAAACAGGCCACCTCGGTGATCAATGGTATCCGTGCGGATGTGGTGACGCTGGCGTTGCAGTCTGACGTTGATGCCATTGCTGAGCGCGGTCGTATTGATAAAAACTGGATCAAACGTCTGCCTGATAACTCCGCACCTTACACCTCCACCATTGTATTCCTCGTGCGTAAAGGTAACCCGAAAGGTATCCACGACTGGGGTGACCTGATTAAACCGGGTGTATCAGTGATTACGCCAAATCCGAAGACATCTGGCGGTGCGCGCTGGAACTATCTGGCTGCCTGGGGCTGGGCGCTGGATCAAAATAACGGTGATCAGGCCAAAGCCGAGGCCTACGTCAAAGCGCTGTTTAAGAATGTTGAAGTGCAGGATTCTGGTGCGCGTGGTGCCACCAACACCTTCGTAGAACGTGGCATTGGTGATGTGCTGATTGCGTGGGAAAATGAAGCGTACCTGGCGGTTAACAAGCTGGGTAAAGACAAGTTTGAAATCATCACACCAAGTGAATCAATTCTTGCCGAACCGACGGTGGCAGTGGTTGATAAAGTGGTCGATGAACGCGGCACCCGCAAAGTCGCAGAGGATTATCTGAAGTACCTCTATTCACCGGAAGGGCAAACCATTGCTGCGGAAAACTTCTATCGTCCGCGTGATGAAGCGGTGGCGAAGAAATTTGCCAGCACCTTTGCGCCGGTAAAACTGTTCACTATCGACAGCAAATTTGGCGGCTGGGCGCAGGCGCAGAAAACCCACTTTGCAGATGGCGGCACTTACGATCAGGTTATGAAACCGTAATCGTTCTGCCATCAAAGTATCACGGCCAGCCTTTGCTGGCCGTTTTGCGTTATTACGCGGCAAAAGTCCGTGACATTCATCATCTGCCAGGCGAGGATGCTGGCAGATGATGAACCGAGGGACCACGCTATGCAGGGCAGCCGTCGTACCCTGAGTCTGATTACCTTTTTGCTTGCACTGTTGATTGTCGGCTTACTACTGGCCGCATTGCACTTCCAGAAAAACTCCAATGCCTTGTGGCAAATTATCAGCGAGAAGTGCCTGCCTGGCATGACGCAACGAGGCGATCCTGCCCCTTGTCAGCGGGTGGATTCGGCAAAAGGCTACGTCACGCTGAAGGATCTCAACGGTCCGTTACAGTATCTGCTGATGCCCATCGAAAAAATCACCGGTATGGAAAGCCCGATTTTGCTGCATCCGGCGACACCGAATTTGTTCGCGGATGCCTGGCAGGAGCGGAGTTTACTGGCGCAGCGTCGCGGTAAGCCGATTGACGATACTGCGCTATCACTGGCGATCAATTCACAATATGCCCGCTCGCAAAATCAGCTGCATATCCATATCTCCTGTCTGCGGCCGGATGTGCGTCAGCGCCTGAATGCTCTGGCCCCGCAACTCAGCGAGCAATGGCAAAGTGAAACGCTGCAAAAACATCGTTATCAGATACGCACCCTGACAGAGGCGCAGCTGGCGCAGCAAAGCGTTTTTATTCGTCTGGCAGCAGAAGTCCCTGATGCACGTAGCGAGATGGGGAAATACGGGATGGCGCTGGCAGCGTTGCCGGATGGTCGTCTGGCGCTGATGGCGATTGAACGTAACTGGGTCAAACTGGAAAGCGGTTCGGCAGAAGAGTTGCAGGATCATCGCTGCCAGATTTTGCAATAAAAAAGGCGGCTGTTAAGCCGCCTCGTCACGTATCAGAACGATTACGCGTTTTTCGCTGCGGCTGCGGCTTTTACAATCACGGCAAAGGCATCCGCTTTCAGTGACGCACCGCCCACCAGCGCACCGTCAATGTCTGGCTGAGTAAACAGTTCTGCGGCGTTTTTGTCATTAACGGAACCGCCGTACTGAATGATAACCTGAGCAGCGACTGCGGCATCTTTCTTCGCGATATGATCACGAATGAATTTATGCACGGCCTGAGCCTGCGCAGGCGTTGCTGACTTGCCAGTACCAATCGCCCATACCGGTTCGTAGGCAATCACGGCACCCTGGAAGGCTTCGGCACCCTGAGTTTCCAGCACGGCGTCGAGTTGACGAGCACAAACTTCTTCGGTTTTACCCGCTTCGTTTTCTGCTTCGGTTTCACCAATACAGAGTACCGGCACCAGGCCAGCAGCCTTCAGCACAGCGTATTTCTTCGCGATAAATTCGTCGCTTTCTTTATGATAAGTACGACGCTCAGAGTGACCGATGATGATGTATTTGGCGCCGATATCTTTCAGCATGTCAGCTGAAGTTTCGCCGGTGAAAGCGCCAGACAGATTGACGTCGACGTTCTGAGCACCCAGTGCAATGTGGCTACCGGAAATGGCATGTTTTGCCTGAGCAAGATAGAGTGCCGGCGGAGCAATCGCCACACCGCAGCCTTCAACACCAGACAGTTCTTTGCGCAAACCTGCGATCAGCTCGTCCGTCATGTGCTTGCTGCCGTTCAGTTTCCAGTTACCCATAACCAGTGGATGTCGCATTCTTTCCTCCGCATAACGCGATTCATGAAATAGCGCTGCTCAAAGGCAGCGATGTCTGCCAGACAGTATAGAGATCAAATATGCCGCTGGCTTTGCTTTTCGTCATTTTTGCCGGGGGTGATCAGGGCGTCGCAAGCGCCAGTTTGATCGGCTCTACGGCAAAGGTCAGACCCTTATCACCGTTGTCCGCGACCACAAAACGCAGCGCCCCTTCATTACGGGAAAAATAGCGTGAACCCTTGCCTGCGCTGAGCAGGGAATCGAGCTTTTTACGCCCGTCTTCTGGCGATAATCCCGGCGAGAAAAAGCGCAGCAGGGCGGTCATGTAAGCCATCGCCTTATCCTGGGCGTTCTTCTCATCCGGACCCGGCACCGGCAGCCAGGTGATCTGTAACGTTTTGATTTTACCGGTACCTTGCTCCAGCGCCGTAGAGGCATACAGGGTTTCGTTGATTTTGCTGGCAGCACGCGTCAGGTTACTTTTATCGTCCTGATTATCGATGGCACGATATTCCATCAGCGGTAGGTCAGGATTGGCGGCATTGTACTTTTCACGAAACTGCGCAATGGTCATATCAAAGGTGGGCGCACCGGGCAGTAAATAAGGGGCCGCAGGCAGATGCTCGCTGCGATCCTGCGGGGGTGCGTCTTCCGCCCAGACGGGAAATGTCAGTGCGAGGCTGAGTAGCAACGCGCCTGGCAGATTCTTCATTGCTTCGGTCCTAACCAATAACGTAGTCAACGATTAGAACGGTTTTTACCAGCGAAAGTCAAAACCCACCGCTTACCAGTAATGTTCACTGCTCATATGTCCGGGTTTGCGTTTGAAATGCTTCCGCATGCCGCGGTTATCTTTCAGCAATTGCTGGGTATCGCGCACCATTTGTGGATTGCCGCACAACATGATGTGGCTGGTAGCCGCGTCCATCGCTAGCCCAACCGCCTGCTCCAGTGCGCCACTTTCGATAAGCGCAGGAACTCGGCCATGCAGCGAGCCAGCGATCTCCTCACGGCTGACTATGGTCTGAATATGCAGTTTCCCCTGATAACGCTGTTGTAATTGCTGCATCAGTGGCAGGAAGCTGAGGTCGGCAGCATAACGCGCAGCATGGACCAGCACGATATTGTCAAAACGTTCCAGGCCGTCCTCTTGTTGCAGAATAGAAAGATAGGGACCAATGGCGGTGCCGGTAGCCAGCATCCACAGCGTCTGGCAATCAGGAATTTCATCCAGCACAAAAAAACCGGCCGCCTCTTTCGTCACCATTACCTGATCACCCGGACGCAGCGCCTGTAACCGCGGGCTGAGCTTGCCTTCCGGCACCGTAACCAGATAGAACTCCAGCAGCGGGTCCTGTGGTGCATTGACGTAGGAATAGGCGCGCTGCACGCGTTCGCCGTCGATTTCCAGCGCCAGCTTGGCAAATTGCCCGGCCATAAAGGGATCGATGGGGGCCTGCACGCGCAGGCTGAACAGGGCATCGGTCCAGTTTTTTACCTCTTTCACTTCAGCATTGACCCACTCCGCCATGTTCACTCCTTATTGTTGATTTTTCAGGCATGTCACTATCTTCGTCAGCCGTCGGGAAGATTTCCAGTCCCTGAGTGGTGAAATGGCTCTCAGCGACAAATACACAGCACTTAGCTTCAACTGTAGCGGGTGCTTTACAGACTGGTGTCGCAGCTTGACGAAGTCAGGAAAATTGCTTTGGTCTCCCCCCTCGCTTTGTCATCGAATCCTGATATTTTTGCCGCCATTCATGACAGGCAGCATTTTTTACTGCTGTCTTTACTTTATTTCTCAGACAGACATTTTGTTCCATGTTGATATCTAAAACGGAAAATCGCCGGTTGTTGTTAATGTTGATCGTGCTGGTGGCTGTCGGGCAGATGGCACAAACCATCTATGTACCGGCGATGGCGGCGATGGCAGACACTTTTAACGTGCACAGCGGCGCGATACAGCAGGTCATGGCGGGTTACCTGATCACCTACGGCGGATCGCAACTGATCTATGGCCCACTCTCCGATAGCATCGGGCGGCGGCCGGTGATCCTTGCCGGGATGACGATCTTCGCCTGCGGTGCCCTGATCGCGCTCTTCGCCCCATCGCTGCACATCCTGGTATTAGGAAGTGCCGTTCAGGGTCTGGGTACGGGCGTGGCTGGGGTGATGGCGCGTACCATGCCGCGCGATCTCCACCAGGGAGTGGCGTTACGTCAGGCCAATAGCCTGCTAAATATGGGCATTCTGGTCAGCCCGCTGCTGGCCCCGGTCATCGGCGCATTACTGACGCCGCTGTTTGGCTGGCATGCCTGTTTTGCCTTTTTGCTGTTGCTGTGTCTCGGCGTGACGGCGGCGATGGCGCGCTGGCTGCCGGAAACCAGACCCGCAGAAACGCCGGTGACGCCGTTTCTGCGGCGTTATGCCACCTTACTTAGCGATGGCCACTTTGTCCGTTATTTACTGCTGCTGATTGGCGCGCTGGCCGGTATCGCGGTATTTGAAGCCAGCTGTGGCGTGCTGCTGGGTGGGGTACTGGGATTGGATGGTTTGACGGTCAGCATCCTGTTTATCCTGCCGATTCCGGCCGCCTTCTTCGGTGCCTGGTTTGCCGGACGTGAACAAAAATCCTGGCACACGTTGATGTGGTATGGCGTGAACAGCTGCCTGCTGGCGGGACTGATGATGTGGGTGCCAGCCTGGTTTGGCGTGATGAACATCTGGACGCTGCTGGTGCCTGCGGCGCTGTTTTTCTTCGGTGCAGGTATGTTGTTTCCGCTGGCGACGTCCGGCGCGATGGAACCTTACGCGTGGCTGGCGGGGAGCGCAGGGGCGCTGATTGGCGGTTTACAGAATCTGGGGTCTGGCCTGGTCGCGTGGCTGTCGGCGATGATGCCGCAGCGTGATCAGTTCAGCCTTGGTATGTTGATGTTTGCCACCGCGCTGGTGATGTTGCTGTGCTGGTGGCCGCTCTCACGTCATCCCGAGAGCGGCAGGCAGACGGTTACAGGATAAACGGGTGCAATGCCGCATCTTTACGATCCAGATAATGGATCGACTGAATGCGGCGAATGGTGCGTGATTTACCGCGAATCAGCAGCGTTTCGCTGGTCGCGATATTCCCTTTCCGCGTGATGCCCTTGAGTAAGTCGCCAGTGGTGATGCCGGTAGCGGCAAAAATCACGTTATCGTTGCGCGCCATTTGCTCCAGCGTCAAAACCTTACCCGCTTCAATCCCCATTTCAGCACAGCGTTGTAATTCCTGTTCGCCAAGGCGGCGATTTTCTTCGCTGTCACCTTTTACCTGGTGACGCGGCAGCAGGCGAGCCTGCATGTCGCCATCCAGCGCGCGAATCACCGCCGCAGAAACCACCCCTTCCGGCGCACCGCCAATGCCGTACAGCACATCGACTTCGCTATCGGGCATGCAGGTGAGAATGGATGCCGCAACATCGCCATCGGGAAAGGTAAATACGCGTACGCCGAGTTGCTGTAGTTGGGCAATCACCGCGTCGTGACGCGGTTTTGCCAGAATGGACACCGTCAGCTGGCTGAGTGATTTGCCCAGGGCTGTCGCGATGTTTTCCAGGTTGGTTTCCAGTGGCAGATTAAGGTCGATAGCGCCATGCGCGCCGGGACCAACAATCAATTTTTCCATGTACATATCAGGTGCGTGCAGGAAACTTCCTTTATCGCCTACTGCCAACACGGCCAGCGCATTGGCCTGGCCTAACGCGGTCATGCGGGTGCCTTCAATCGGGTCAACGGCAATATCGACCACATCACCCTGGCCGGTACCCACCTTTTCACCGATGTAAAGCATGGGCGCTTCGTCGATTTCACCCTCACCGATCACAATCTGACCGTTGATATCGATGGTGTTCAGCATAATACGCATGGCGTTGACGGCAGCACCGTCGGCAGCATTCTTGTCGCCGCGTCCTAACCAGTGATAGCCCGCCAGCGCGGCGGCTTCGGTAACGCGGGAAAATTCAATCGCGAGTTCTCGTTTCATGGTCTGCACCTGACAAAAAACAGGCGGGCAGTGTAGCACAGCGGGGGAAAGCGGCGGGAAAAACCCGCGGCAGGGTGCCGCGGGTTGCAGGGGGATTACTCTTCGTGTTCTTCCCAGCTCTGGGCACGAGCGACAGCTTTCTTCCAGCCCGCATAGCGGACATTACGCTCAGTGGTTTCAATGCTCGGACGGAATTCACGTTCAATTACCGCTTTGGAACGTACTTCTTCCAGGTCATTCCAGAAGCCTACTGCCAGACCGGCCAGATACGCTGCACCCAGCGCGGTGACTTCACGTACTTCCGGACGCTCAACGCGCGTGCCCAGAATGTCGGACTGGAACTGCATCAGGAAGTTGTTCGCAACGGCACCACCATCCACGCGCAGAGATTGCAGGCGGGTGTTGGCATCATTTTGCATCGCTTCCAGTACATCACGCGTCTGGAAGGCAATCGACTCCAGCGTGGCGCGAATCAGATGATTGCCGTTAACACCGCGAGTCAGGCCAAAGATCGCGCCACGTGCATACGGGTCCCAATAAGGGGCGCCGAGGCCAGTAAAGGCGGGCACCATATACACGCCGTTGCTGTCTTTCACTTTCTGCGCGAAGTATTCAGAGTCAGCAGCATCGCTGAACAGCTTCATCTCGTCACGCAGCCACTGGATCGCCGCACCACCGATGAATACCGCGCCTTCCAGGGCATAGTTCACCTCGCCACGCGGGCCGCAGGCAATGGTGGTCAGCAGACCGTGGGTTGAGGTAACCGCTTCCGTACCGGTGTTCATCAACATAAAGCAGCCAGTACCATAGGTGTTTTTCGCCATACCCGGCTGTACACACAGCTGACCGTAAAGCGCGGCCTGCTGGTCACCGGCAATCCCGGCGATCGGAATACGCGTACCGCCTTTACCACCAATGTTGGTCTGACCGTAGATTTCAGACGAGCCTTTCACTTCCGGTAACATTTCACGCGGAATGTCGAGGATTTCGAGCATGCGCTCATCCCACTTCAGCTCATGAATGTTATACATCATGGTACGTGAGGCGTTGGTGTGGTCGGTGATATGCACACGGCCCTGGGTCATTTTCCATACCAGCCAGGTATCCACGGTACCAAACAGCAGCTCACCACGTTTGGCACGTTCGCGCGCACCTTCAACATTATCGAGGATCCACTTCACTTTGGTGCCGGAGAAGTACGGGTTAATCACCAGGCCAGTGGTGTGCTGGATATACTCTTCCAGGCCTTCTTTCTTCAGCTTGTTACAGTAATCCGCTGTACGCGGGTCCTGCCAGACGATGGCGTTATAAACCGGGTTGCCGGTGGCTTTATCCCAGACAATGGCGGTTTCACGCTGGTTAGTGATACCAATGGCGGCGATTTCGTCAGAACGGATGTTGGCATGAGCCAGCACTTCAACCAGCGTCGAACTTTGTGACGCCCAAATGTCCATTGGGTCATGTTCAACCCAGCCCGCTTTCGGGTAGATCTGGGTGAATTCGCGCTGCGAGACGGCGACGATGTTGGCGTCGTGGTCCAGAATCACGGCACGAGAACTGGTTGTGCCCTGGTCGAGCGCGACGATGTATTTTTTATCTGTCGTAGTCATATGATTTTCCTGATGATCTAAAAGTGAAACTTACGCTTTACGCTGCTCAGCGCGCGCGACCTGATTTTCTGTCTTGCTGGCTACCGGGACGTTAACTGGCAGGTGACGGCCAATCAGTGCGCGGTAACCGAAAGCTCCGAGGCAGGCACCAACCAGCGGGCCAAAAATCGGAACCAGGAAGTAAGGGATATCTTTGCCACCGGTGAAGGCGACGTTACCCCAGCCGGCCAGCCATGCGAACACCTTCGGACCGAAATCACGAGCCGGGTTCAGGGCGAAGCCAGTAAGCGGACCCATAGAGCCACCGATCACCGCGACCAGCAGGCCAATCAACAGCGGAGCCAGCGGGCCACGTGGTACACCGTTGCCATCATCGGTCAGCGCCATGATGAGAGACATCAATACCGCCGTAATCACCATCTCAACCAGGAATGCCTGACCTACACTGATATGGGGATTCGGATAGGTAGAGAAGATACCTGCCAACTGGAGGCTATCTACGCTGCCGCGTACCATCTGATGGCTTTGTTCGAAATCAAAGAACAAATTGTAGTAAAGGCCGTAGACCAGCGCCGCCGCACAGAACGCACCTGCAACCTGCGCCACAATGTAAGGCAGCACTTTGCGACCTTCAAAGTTGGCAAACAGGCAAAGCGCCACGGTGACTGCCGGGTTGAGATGAGCGCCTGAAACGCCAGCACTCAGATAAACCGCCATGGAGACAGCTAAACCCCAGATAATACAAATTTCCCATTGGCCGAAGCTGGCTCCGGCCAGTTTCAGTGCAGCAACACAGCCCGCGCCGAAAAAGATAATCAAACCGGTACCAAGAAACTCGGCGATGCACTGACCTGTTAGTGTGTTCGTTGTCTGGCTCATAATGGCATTCCTGAAGCGAGGTTAAATTTTATCAGTTGTTGTTCTCAATCCGTTGAGTCACCCAGCGCTCTTGTAGGGCTGCTGTAAATTTATCGTTAACGAGCATAAACGAGAAATAGCGAAATTGAATTCTGTGTGGTGTGTCATAAAAATGCGCGTTTTCGCGTCTTTTGCGTTTTTTTAAGCACTAATACCCCGGTTGTTAATAAGGAATTTCTCGTCATGGGGGAGAAATTCCTCCAATGGGACGCATTTTTTTAGGCATTGACTGAAAAGTGTTACAGACTCCCTTTGCAAGCCTTGCGCCGCTGGACTTGCCGGGGCGCGCTACATACAATCGGGACATCGTTGCTGGCCGCGTCATGGACGGGCGCGCGTTGCGTCGGGTCGGCACCATCAACGCCTTGCAAGATTTAGGAGAGGTCAGAAAGATGTCATTTGAAGTGTTCGAAAAACTGGAAGCGAAAGTACAGCAGGCGATTGATACCATCACCCTGTTGCAGATGGAAATTGAAGAGCTGAAAGAGCAGAACAATACTCTGAAGAATGAAGTTCAGCAGTCTTCCGGTAACCAGGATGCCCTGGTGCGTGAAAACCAACAGCTGAAAGAAGAACAGCATGTGTGGCAGGATCGGCTGCGCGCTCTGCTGGGAAAAATGGAAGAAGTCTAAGCGTACTTTGAACGCTTACAACAACGGGTGCCGCGGCACCCGTTTTCGTTTCTGATATTACTCAATATCGAGCGCATCTTCAGACAGGATGATACCGGTATTGTCAGCGTAGAGGTGGTCGCCGGAAAAGAAGGTCACGCCACCAAAATTGACGCGGACATCGCTCTCGCCAATGCCTTCCCCGGCGGCACCGGCCGGAATCGCTGCAATGGCCTGAATGCCAAGCTCCAGCTCCTCCAGTTCGTCAACCTGACGCACCGATCCGTACACCACAATGCCTTCCCACTCGTTTTGCACCGCGAGGCGTGCCAGCTGCGCATCCACCAGTGCACGGCGCACCGAACCACCGCCATCGACCAGCAAAACACGACCCCGGCCATTTTCTTCCAGCAGATCGTACAGCAGGCCGTTGTCTTCAAAACATTTCACTGTGGTTATCTGACCACCGAATGAGGTGCGTCCACCAAAGTTCGAAAAAAGCGGTTCAACAACGTTCACTTCTTCATGGTAGATGTCGCAGAGTTCAGATGTATCGTATTTCATAGGGATGTCGTCTGTTTGCCACAGGAGCGGTAAGTATATCGCTATCTGGCAAGTGTTGGCAAAATCATCACCCACTAAAAAAAGCGCTGCATCAATATCCTGCGCAAAAAAATGCCCGGCACAGTGGCCGGGCATGATTGTTGGGGCAGTGGCTTACAGGATAAAGCGGCTGAGGTCTTCGTCGGCCACCAGCTGATCCAGATGCTTGCCAACATACTCCGCGTCGATGATGATCGATTCACCATCAAGATCGCTGGCGGCGTAGGAGATATCTTCCATCAGACGTTCCAGCACCGTATGCAGACGACGTGCACCGATGTTCTCGGTGGTTTCGTTCACCTGCCATGCCGCTTCGGCAATGCGGCGAATACCGTCGTCGGTGAAATCAACGTTCACGCCTTCTGTCGCCATCAGCGCTTTGTACTGCACGGTGACTGACGCATTCGGCTCAGTCAGGATGCGCTCAAAGTCGTTCACCGTCAGCGCCTGAAGTTCCACACGAATCGGCAGACGACCCTGTAATTCCGGAATCAGGTCAGACGGGCTGGCGACCTGGAACGCACCGGAGGCGATAAACAGGATGTGATCGGTTTTCACCATGCCGTGTTTAGTGGAGACAGTACAACCTTCCACCAGCGGCAGCAGGTCACGCTGCACGCCTTCACGGGAGACGTCCGGGCCGGACGACTGGCCGCGTTTACAGATTTTGTCGATCTCATCGATAAACACGATGCCGTGCTGCTCAACCGCTTCGATGGCATCCTGCTTCAGTTCTTCCGGGTTCACCAGCTTGGCGGCTTCTTCTTCAATCAGCAGCTTCATGGCTTCTTTGATTTTCAGCTTACGCGGCTTCTGCTTCTGTCCACCCAGATTCTGGAACATGGATTGCAGCTGGCTGGTCATCTCTTCCATGCCCGGAGGGGCCATGATTTCCACACCCATTGGCGCGGCCGCCAGATCGATTTCAATCTCTTTGTCGTCCAGCTGGCCTTCGCGCAGTTTTTTGCGGAAAGACTGGCGAGCGGCAGAAGGCTCAGCGGTATGCTCTGGCTGGCCCCAGTTATTTTTCGCTGGTGGGATAAGCGCATCGAGAATGCGGTCTTCCGCCATCTCTTCGGCACGGTATTTGTTTTTCTCAATCGCCTGAATACGTACCATTTTCACGGCAGCATCGGTCAGATCGCGAATGATGGAGTCCACTTCTTTACCGACGTAACCGACTTCGGTGAATTTGGTGGCTTCCACTTTGATGAACGGTGCATGCGCCAGTTTTGCCAGACGACGGGCAATCTCGGTTTTACCGACACCGGTCGGACCGATCATCAGGATGTTTTTCGGGGTGACTTCATGGCGCAGCTCTTCGTCAAGCTGCATACGACGCCAGCGGTTACGCAGCGCAATGGCCACAGCACGTTTCGCGCCATCCTGGCCAATAATAAAGCGATTCAGTTCGCTGACAATCTCGCGGGGAGTCATCTCAGACATGATTCAGATCCTTACGCCTTAGAGGGTAATTCTTCAAAGTTAACATTATGGTTGGTGTAGATGCAGATATCGCCAGCGATATTCAGCGCTTTAGCCACGATATCTTTCGCACCCAAATCGGTATTTTCCAGCAGGGCGCGTGCCGCTGCCTGGGCGTAAGGTCCACCCGAACCGATAGCAATCAGATCGTTTTCTGGCTGAATGACATCACCGTTGCCGCTGATGATCAGTGAAGCGGATTCGTCCGCCACCGCCAGCAGGGCTTCGAGGCGACGCAGCATCCGATCGGTACGCCAGTCTTTAGCCAGCTCGACAGCCGCTTTCACCAGATGTCCCTGATGCATTTCCAGCTTGCGTTCGAACAGTTCGAAGAGGGTGAAGGCATCTGCAGTGCCGCCAGCGAAACCGGCGATGACTTTGTCGTTGTAAAGACGACGCACTTTTTTAACGTTGCCTTTCATTACGGTATTGCCGAGAGTAGCCTGGCCATCACCGCCAATCACTACCTGGCCGTTGCGTCGTACACTTACTATTGTTGTCACGGGCAGACCCCTTGTTGCAGTAGATAAAGGACTCCGCGCACCGGGCGCGGAGTATCATGCAAACTGATATGGGGTAGTTATCAGGAGTTTCAACCCCGATTTACCCGCATATTCCAGGGCTCTCGGGGGAACTCAGATTATTCAGGGGATAGCGAGGGGAATACAGCTTCCGTGGCCGGAGCTGTGCAGGCGTTTCACCGTGCTGTCCGCACTGCTGCGATCCTTGAAGGGGCCAATGACCACTCGATTCCAGCCACCACCGGTGGTGATACGGCTCTCGAAGCCTTCGAAGGCCAGCGCCGCGCGTGCGGATTCCGCCTGGTCAGTTCCTTTAAACGAACCACATTGCACCATCCAGCGCTGTGACGACGTCTTCTCAACGGGTTTGGCTTTCACGGTTTCCTGTGGTCGGGTCTGCGGCTCTGGCTCACGCGTAATGGGAGCCGGCTGCGGCTGACGGGTGACCGGTTGCTGCTGCATCTGTTGCTGGCGTTGCAGCTGCTGTTGCTGGGCCTGCTGCTGACGTTGCACCTGCTGCTCTTGCACCTGCTGTTGGCGCTGCAACTGTTGTTGCTGCTGCTGACGTTGCAGGGTTTGCTGGCGCTGCGCCGGGGTTTGCTCGTTCCACGGCACTTCATTCAGTTGGGTCGGCTGCTGGCGCATATCTGCCTGCATCTGTTCCAGTAACTGGCGTTGTTCGTCGGTCAACTGCGTTTGCGACTGAATGCCACCGCCGGCAGAAGGTTCCGTGGGTGTAGGCACTGTCAGCTGGCGGTTTTCCAGCTCTTTGATGTACTTCCAGCGTTCTTCCGGCTTCGGCGGCAGCCCATTACCGGCCGCTTTATGATCCGGCATCACTGGCGTCTCTTCTTTCTTATGATGGGAGATGAACCATAAGCCACCGGCAAAGGTGACCAGTACGGCCGCAGCCAGTACGATCATCAGTTTGGAGGTGCCAGAACCGCCTTTGCTTTTCTTGCTGCGGCCTGTGCTTTTTTTGCGACGCGTCCCTGTTGAACGCCCGCGGCCTACGTAATCTCTTTGTGCCACTCTCGTTCTGATACCCTTCAAAAAAATGCGGGCCTGTAAATATGCTGTTAATTGCCCGGCAAGGAATTCGCCATGTTACTCAAGGGCCGGAACTTTGACCAGCGGAGTCTGCCTTCAGAATCCGCTGAAAATGCGGTGTAAAGGTGGTCATTTTTCGCGTTTTGCGGCGGGAGCCGTACTTCCACGCACGCGTAATTCCGCATCCAGCAGGCGTGAACCGTTGTTAACGCGTTTCCCCTGCAACTCATCCAGCAGCAGTAGCATCGCCTCACGACCGATATCAAACCGTGGCTGGGCGACGGTGGTCAGCGGCGGATCGTAATACTGCGCCAGCTCGATATCGTCGAAACCCACTACCGAAAGGTCCTGCGGAATACGCATACCCAGCTTGCGTGCCTGGTTCATGGCACCCAGTGCCATCAAATCACTATGACAAAACAATGCCTTAGGCGGATTTGGCAGGCTCATCAGCTGCTTCAGCGCATTGGCTCCGGCTTCGAAAGTAAAATCGCCATGTACAATCAATGTGGGATCGACCGGCAGGCTGCTACGGCGTAGCGCCTGAATGTAGCCCTGCAAACGATACTGGCACAGCGGGATATGTTCGGGGCCGGTAATACAGGCGATCTGACGATGACCGAGTTGCAGCAAATGGTTCACCGCTTCAAACGCGGCGGTCAGGTTATCGATGTGTACCGTGGGCAGCGCCATCTCCGGTGCGAATTCGTTGCCCATCACCATCGGTGGCAGGTTGCGCTGGTCTTCCACGCCTGCCTCAAAGGGCAGCTGTGATCCGAGCAGCACCATGCCGTCGATCTGGCGTGTCAGCATCAGATTGAGAAATGTTTTTTCCTGCTGATTCTGATGCGCGCAATCGCCAATCAACACCAGATAACCTTCCTGGGCGGCGGTCACTTCCACGCCACGGATGATTTCGCTGAAGAAGGGATCACAAATGTCGGGCACAATCACCAGGATGGTTTGCGTCTCACCACGTTTGGCATTGCGTGCCAGGCCGTGGGGGGAGTAACCGACGGCAATCACTGCCTGTTCCACTTTCTGGCGGGTGGCAGCTGAGACTTTTTCCGGATTCATCAGCGCACGAGAAACCGTGGCGGTCGAAACGCCGGCTTTCTCTGCCACATCTTTCATGGTGGCGGCGGATGAGGGTTGCTTCTGGTCCAACGTTTACTCCTGACGCAGTTCGGCGCGTTGAATTTCTGTCGAAAGCCGGGCATCTGCCGGGTCGGCACTATTGTTAACCGAACCCCGGGCGGTGTTGTTACTTAATTTGCATAAAAATTGTGACTTGTGCGACTTTTTTCGATCCGGCTCGCAGATGTGACGCGCGTCAGCTCTCGGTCGGGTCGATATCCAGCGTCCATTTGACTTTACGCGCAGCGGGTAGCGTCGCAACCAGCGGCAGCGAGCTGCTGAGCAATTGTTGCAGACGTTTGCGTGACGGATGTTGCAGCAGCAGCTGCCAGCGCCAGCGTCCGCTGCGTTTTGGTTGCAGCGCCGGAACCGGCCCCATCAGCCACAGCGACTGATCTTTCAGTGGGCTGGCTTCCAGTAAGTTTCTTAACTGACTCAGAAATTCGGCCGCCTGCTGATTATCCAGATCTTCCGCGCGAAACAGCGCATGGCTGGTCCAGGGGGGCAGATGCACCGACTGACGCTCCAGCAGCGCCTGCTCGGCAAACGCGAAATAACCGCGATGCAGCAAGGTTTGCAGCAATGGATGCTCGGGATGGTGCGTCTGCAATAACACTTCGCCTTGCTTGCCCGCACGACCGGCACGGCCCGCGACCTGAGTATAGAGCTGCGCGAAACGCTCGGCAGCACGGAAATCGGCCGAGAACAACGCGCCATCGACATCTAATAATGAAACCAGCGTGACGTCGGGGAAGTGGTGACCTTTCGCCAGCATCTGCGTCCCTACCAGGATGCGCGCACCGCCGCGATGAACATCTGCCAGATGCTGCTCCAGTGCGCCTTTGCGGCTGGTGGTATCCCGGTCGATACGCGAGACCGGGACGCCAGGGAAGAGGGTACCGAGCTGTTGTTCCAGCTGTTCCGTGCCAACGCCGACCGGCATCAGGTGGGTAGAACCACATTGCGGACACTGATGTGGCAAGGGGCGCTGGCTGTCGCAATGATGGCAGCGTAGCTGACGATGATGCTGGTGCAGGGTGTAATAACGATCGCAGCGCTGGCACTCTGCCAGCCAGCCGCAGTCATGGCACATCAGGGCTGGCGAAAAACCGCGTCGGTTAAGGAACAGCAGCACCTGATTATTCGCCTGCAAATGCTGGCGCATTTTGCCCAGCAGCGCCGGTGCCAGCCCGCCTTTTAGCTGTTGTCCTTTGAGATCAACTAATTGCTGTAGCGCGGGTTTGGCATTACCCGCGCGTTTGGTGAGATTGAGCTGGCGATATTTGCCATTGCGCACATTGTGTAGTGTTTCCAGTGCCGGGGTGGCGGAACCCATGACAATCGGAATATCTTCCTCATGGGCGCGGAATACAGCCAGATCACGTGCCTGATAACGCCAGCCTTCCTGCTGCTTGTAGGAGCTATCGTGCTCCTCATCAATAATGATCACACCGGGACGCGCCAGCGGCGTAAACAGCGCCGAGCGGGTACCAATGACAATGGCGGTTTCACCACTGCGCGCCCGCAGCCAGACGGCGAGGCGTTCGCTATCATTCAGCGCCGAATGCAGTACATCAATCGGTGCGTGGAAGCGTTCACGAAAGCGGGCAATGGTTTGTGGCGTCAGACCGATTTCCGGCACCAGCACCAGCGCCTGTTTTCCTCGCGCCAGCACATTTTCCAGCACGCTGAGATAGACCTCAGTTTTGCCCGAACCGGTGATACCGGCCAGCAACCAGGCGGCGTAGCGATCGTCTTCGCTGCGAATGGCACCCACTGCCATCGCCTGATCGGTGTTAAGCCGCAACCTCTCACCTTTAACGGCGAACGTGTCGCGCCAGTCAACTAATTGCGCCGCGTGTTCACGCAGATCACACAAGCCTTTGGCGCGCAGCGCCTGTAACGCGGCATCGGTGAGGTCATGGTCGCTGACCTGATGACGATAAAGTGGCTGCTGCCGTAATGCTGCCAGCGCCTGCTGCTGCTTGCGTGCACGCTTCAGGCTTTCTAACGCCACTTCGCGCCCGGCATCATTAATCACCCATTGCCACAGCGGTGCTTCCTGGGCTGGTTTGCCCTGGCGCAGCAACACGGGTATGGCGTGGTTCAGCACTTCACCCAGCGGTGAATGATAATACTGCGCTGCCCACTGTAAAATGCGCCACAGTGCCGGAGAGTAGAGGCTGCTGCTATCGAGTATTTCATCAACCTGCTTCAGCTGTGTCAGCGGCAGATCGCTGGTTTCACGCACCCCGACGACGATGCCCACCATTTTACGGTTGCCAAATGGCACGCTGACGCGCACGCCCGCTACCGGCTGCGGTGCATCGGCAGGCAGCAGGTAGTCAAACAGGCGAGGCAGCGGGACGGGCAGGGCAACCTGAACAACGGGCATGACAATCTCTATCCGGTTCTGTAATAAGGAGAAGTAGTGTACACGCTGGCGCGGCAAGCGGATATCTTGCCAAAAGCGGTCATTTTCTGTATACTGCGCGCCGCCTTTGATGAGAAACGCTCGTCAAAGCTTACACATATTGTTCAACCGCGTGTGGTGCTGTGCAGGTTTAACCTGGCACGGAGAGCGACACGGCCTTTTATGAGGTTCTCCCATGAAAAAAGGTATTCACCCGAAATACGAAGCAGTGACCATCACTTGCTCTTGCGGTAACGTGATCAACACTCGCTCTACTATGAGCCACAACCTGAACCTGGACGTGTGCGGCAAATGCCACCCGTTCTACACTGGTAAACAACGTGTTGTTGACACCGGTGGCCGTGTTGATCGCTTCAACAAGCGTTTCAGCCTGCCGACCAGCAAGAAATAAGATTTGTTTGTCGTCGGCTCTTTCGGGAGTCGGCAACAAGAAAAAACCCAGCTTCGGCTGGGTTTTTTTGTTTCTGGCGTCAGTATTCCCAGGTATCGGGATTGATGCCCATCTCACGCATGATTTTCTTCGCTTCTTCCGGGATCTCATCACTGCGTTCTTTACGCAGATCAACGTCGTCCGGCAGAGGCTGACCGGTGAAAGCATGCAGGAAGGCTTCGCACAGCAGCTCACTGTTGGTGGCATGACGCAGGTTGTTCACCTGACGGCGGGTACGCTCGTCCGTTAAAATCTTCAGCACTTTCAGCGGGATAGAAACCGTAATCTTTTTGACCTGCTCGCTCTTCTTACCGTGCTCAGCGTAAGGGCTGATATATTCGCCGTTCCATTCAGCCATGGGTTACCTTAATCAATAAAAGTGGAATGTGGGGAAATCCGTTGATTATGCCCGATTTTTTGGTGCCTGACCCCTGAAAGTGCAGGTTTTATGCTTAAACATCACTTTCCCGAAGAAAGCGCATTTTGAACACCAGGCGATGACGCGTAATTTTAGCGGGTATTGATGCTTTGCTCAATCTATACGCAAAGACATTTAGATGTCCAGATGTATTGACGTCTATTGTCGGGATGCTATCCTGTGGCCTCTTCTTTTTACTCTTCAGGAACAGTAAGCACCATGACGCGTAAACAGGCAACCATCGCAGTGCGCAGCGGTTTGAATGATGACGAGCAATATGGCTGCGTTGTCCCACCCATTCACCTTTCCAGCACCTATAACTTTCTCGATTTCAATGAGCCTCGCGCTCACGACTATTCCCGTCGCGGTAACCCGACGCGTGATGTGGTGCAGCGTGCGCTGGCAGAACTGGAAGGTGGCGCAGGCGCGGTATTAACCAATACCGGTATGTCCGCGATTCACCTGGTGACGACGGTGTTCCTGAAGCCGGGCGATTTGCTGGTGGCCCCGCATGACTGCTACGGCGGCAGCTATCGTCTGTTCGACAGCCTGAGTAAACGCGGAGCGTACCGGGTGAAATTTGTCGACCAGGGCGATAAAGCCGCATTACAGGCTGCGCTGGCCGAGAAACCGAAACTGGTGCTGGTCGAAAGTCCAAGCAATCCTTTATTACGCGTGGTGGATATTGCTGCGATCTGTCAGGCCGCACGCGAAGCCGGTGCCATCAGCGTGGTGGATAACACTTTCCTCAGCCCGGCCCTGCAAAACCCGCTGGCTCTGGGCGCTGATCTGGTGCTTCACTCCTGTACCAAATACCTCAATGGTCACTCCGATGTGGTGGCGGGCGCGGTGATTGCGAAAGATCCGGCGCTGGTGACCGATCTCGCCTGGTGGGCCAATAATATCGGCGTGACCGGCGCAGCCTTTGATAGTTATCTGCTGCTGCGTGGTCTGCGCACCCTGGCACCGCGTATGGCGGCGGCACAGCGTAATGCACTGGCCATTGTTGATTACCTAAAGCAACAACCGCTGGTAAAAAAACTGTATCATCCTTCCCTGCCGGAAAATGCCGGTCACGAGTATGCGGTACGTCAACAGCGCGGTTTTGGTGCCATGTTAAGTTTCGAGCTGGACGCCGACGAAAGCCGCCTGCGCCGTTTTCTGAAAGCGTTACAGCTGTTTACGCTGGCGGAATCGCTGGGTGGTGTTGAAAGCCTGATTTCGCATACCGCAACCATGACGCATGCCGGCATGTCTGCCGAAGCGCGCGCAGCAGCGGGAATTTCTGAAACGTTGCTCCGCATTTCTGTCGGAATTGAAGATCACGAAGATTTAATCGCCGATCTGGATAATGCATTCAGGATCGCAGCCGAGGGGTAACCATGACGATTTCAGCAGGCGCGGGAACGCCGACCAGTAAGCAGTTGCACAAATTTGGTGGCAGTAGCCTGGCCGATGCGCGTTGCTATCAGCGCGTAGCCACTATTATGGCGGATTACAGCCAGCCGGGCGATATGATGGTGGTCTCTGCTGCCGGCAGTACCACTAACCAGCTGATTAGCTGGCTCAAACTGAGTCAAAACGATCGGTTGTCTGCGCATCAGGTGCAACAGGCTTTACGGCGTTTCCACAGCGAGCTGATCGCTTCGCTGCTGCCTGCTGAAACCGCAGAAACCCTCACCACGACATTTATCCGCGATCTGGAAAAACTGGCAGCACTGCTGGATGGCACCATTACCGATGCGGTTTACGCCGAAGTGGTCGGGCATGGTGAAATTTGGTCGGCGCGTCTGATGGCGGCGGTGCTGAGCCAGCGTGATATTGAAGCGGTCTGGCTTGATGCACGTGATTTCCTGCGTGCTGAACGCGCTGCACAGCCGCAGGTTGATGAAGGAAAATCCTGGCCGCTGTTGCAGGCGCTGCTGACACAGCATCCGCATAAGCGCCTGGTGGTGACCGGATTTATCAGCCGTAACGAGGCGGGTGAAACCGTTTTGCTGGGCCGTAACGGTTCGGACTATTCGGCCACGCAGATTGGCGCGCTGGCCGGTGTCGGGCGCGTGACTATCTGGAGTGACGTCGCCGGGGTCTACAGTGCTGACCCGCGTAAAGTTTCCGATGCCTGTCTGCTGCCGTTGCTGCGTCTGGATGAAGCCAGCGAGCTGGCGCGTCTTGCTGCGCCGGTGCTGCATACCCGCACCCTGCAACCGGTGTCGAATAGCGATATCGACCTGCAACTGCGTTGCAGTTATCAGCCAGAGCAGGGGTCTACGCGTATTGAGCGCGTGCTGGCTTCGGGTACCGGGGCACGTATTGTGACCAGTCACGATGATGTCTGCCTGATCGAGATTCAAATCCCTGACAGCCACGACTTTGGCATTCTGAACAAAGAGATTGACCTGCTGCTCAAGCGCGCACAGTTGCGACCGCTGGCAGTAGGGACACACCCGGATCGACAGCTTTTGCAGCTGTGCTACACCTCAGAAGTGGTGAATAGTGCCTTTAACCTGTTGCAGGACGCCGCATTGCCGGGTCATCTGCAACTGCGCGATGGCTTAGCGCTGGTGGCACTGGTAGGGGCAGGCGTGACGCGCAACCCGCTGCACAGTCACCGCTTCTGGCAACAAATCAAAGACCAGCCGGTAGAATTTGTCTGGCAGTCTGACGAGCATATCAGCATCGTGGCGGTGCTGCGTGTCGGACCGACCCAGCATTTGATTCAGGGACTGCATCAGTCGCTGTTTCGTGCAGAGAAACGTATTGGCCTGATGCTGTTCGGTAAAGGCAACATCGGCTCGCGCTGGCTGGAGCTGTTTGCCCGCGAGCAGGAGACGTTATCGGCGCGTACCGGGTTTGAGTTCGTTCTGGCGGGTGTGGCGGACAGTCGCCGTAGCCTGCTGAGCTATGACGGCCTTGAAGCCAGCCGTGCACTGGCGTTCTTTGATGATGAAGCTGAGGATCGCGATGAAGAGTCGCTGTTCCTGTGGATGCGCGCGCATCCGTTCGATGATTTGGTGGTGCTGGATGTCACCGCCAGTGAGCCGCTGGCGCAGCAGTATCTGGATTTCGCCAGCCATGGTTTCCATGTCATCAGTGCTAACAAGGTTGCTGGTGCGTCAAATAGCCAAAGCTGGCGACAGATTCGCGATGCCTTTGCCAAAACCGGTCGTCATTGGCTGTATAACGCCACCGTGGGGGCGGGCTTGCCGGTAAACCATACGGTGCGTGATTTACGTGAGAGTGGGGATGCGATTCTGGCCATCAGCGGAATTTTCTCGGGCACGCTTTCCTGGTTGTTCCTGCAATTTGATGGCACCGTGCCGTTCACCGAATTGGTGGATCAGGCGTGGCAGCAGGGGCTGACGGAGCCCGATCCGCGTGTTGACCTTTCCGGACAGGACGTGATGCGTAAGCTGGTGATTCTGGCGCGTGAAGCGGGCTACAACATCGAACCGGATCAGGTTCGCGTGGAGTCGCTGGTGCCGTCCAGCTGTGAAGGGGAATCGATCGATCACTTCTTTGAGAACGCAGATGAACTGAATGAGCAGATGCTGCAGCGACTGGAAGCGGCCCAGGAAATGGGGCTGGTGCTGCGTTACGTGGCGCGCTTCGATGCCAATGGCAAGGCTCGCGTAGGGGTGGAAGCTGTGCGCCCTGAGCATCCGCTGGCGGCGCTGCTGCCATGCGACAACGTGTTCGCTATTGAAAGCCGCTGGTATCGTGATAACCCACTGGTCATTCGTGGGCCAGGTGCCGGACGTGATGTCACCGCCGGGGCGATTCAGTCGGATATCAACCGCCTCGCGCAACTGCTGTAATCTGCTTTCTCCCGCAGACGACTTCCTGTCGTCTGCTTTTTTCATCTTCTCTGCCTCGATCATGAAACTCTTTCATGTTGGTTGAATATTTGTCACTCCTGTTTATTAATTTTCAGTTGACGCTACGCTGCGGATCGTTCATTTTGTGCATCTGGACGTCTAAACGTATGGATGTTCGCAGGCCGCAAATAATCGATGTGTGACGATGAGGTAACAGGATGAGTTTCTTTCATGCCAATCAGCGCGAAGCGCTGAATCAAAGCCTGGCTGAGTTGAACGGGCAAATTAATGTCTCCTTTGAGTTTTTCCCGCCACGATCCAGCGAAATGGAAGAAACCCTGTGGAACTCAATCGACCGCCTCAGCAGCCTGAAGCCGAAATTTGTCTCGGTCACCTATGGCGCGAATTCCGGCGAGCGTGACCGTACCCATAGCATCATCAAAGGGATTAAAGAGCGTACCGGCCTGGAAGCCGCTCCACATCTGACCTGCATCGATGCGACCCGTGACGAACTGCGCACTATCGCCCACGATTACTGGGATAGCGGCATTCGCCATATCGTCGCGCTGCGCGGCGATTTACCGCCCGGTGCGGGCAAGCCGGAGATGTACGGTGCTGACCTGGTTGAGCTGCTGAAAGAAGTGGGTGATTTCGATATCTCCGTTGCGGCTTACCCGGAAGTCCACCCGGAAGCCAAAAGTGCGCAGGCAGACCTGATCAACCTGAAGCGTAAGATTGATGCCGGTGCCAACCGCGCAATTACCCAGTTCTTCTTTGATGTCGAAAGCTACCTGCGCTTCCGCGATCGCTGTGTGGCGACCGGTATTGATGTGGAAATCGTGCCGGGTATCCTGCCGGTGTCTAACTTCAAACAGTTGCAGCGTTTTGCCACCATGACCAACGTGCGTGTTCCTGGCTGGATGAACGCGATGTTTGCCGGTCTGGATGATGACCCGGAAACCCGCAAGATGGTGGGTGCCAATATCGCGATGGATATGGTGAAGATTCTGTCGCGTGAAGGAGTGAAAGATTTCCACTTCTACACCCTGAACCGTGCCGAGATGAGTTACGCGATTTGCCACACGCTGGGTGTGCGTCCGGCCATTGCGGTTTGATGGTAAATTGCTGAATTAAAAAAAGGGGCCTCGGCCCCTTTTTTGTTTTTTTGCTGGTGCGCATGAATGCGCACCCTACAAATGTGTTTATTTATCAATATCGTAGGGTCGCCATTTATGGCGACCTGGTTATTAACCGGTATTACGCATTCCCGCCGCGACACCCGCGATGGTGACCATCAGCGCCTGTTCTACGCGCGCATCCGGTTCGTCACCGCGTTCTTCCTGCGCGCGTGAACGGTACAGCAGTTCAGCCTGCAGCACGTTAAGCGGGTCAGTGTAGACGTTACGCAGGGCGATGGATTCAGCAATCCACGGCTGATCCGCCATCAGATGCGCATCGTTAGCGATGGTCAGCACCGCTTTGATATCGGCATCCAGTTGATCGCGCAGCTGCTGGCCCAGCGGCCACAATGCTTTGTCTACCAGGCGTTGATCATAGTATTCCGCCAGCCACAGGTCGGCTTTCGAAAACACCATTTCCAGCATGCCGAGACGGGTGGAGAAGAACGGCCAGTCGCGGCACATCGCCTCCAGCTGATCCTGGTGGCCTTGTTCCATGGCTTTCTGGATCGCTGCACCAGCACCCAGCCAGGCGGGCAGCATCAGGCGGTTTTGCGTCCAGGCAAAAATCCACGGAATGGCTCGCAGCGACTCCACGCCACCGCTGGCACGGCGTTTCGCCGGACGTGAGCCGAGTGGCAGTTTACCCAGTTCCTGCTCCGGCGTTGCCGAGCGGAAATAAGGGACGAAATCAGGATTCTCGCGCACATAACCACGGTACATTGCGCAGGAGTGGGCGGATAAACCGTCCATGATGTCGCGCCATTCACGTTTCGGTTCCGGCGGCGGCATCAGGTTGGCTTCAAGAATCGCGCCGGTATACAACGACAGGCTGGCGATCGTCACTTCCGGCAGGCCGTATTTAAAGCGAATCATTTCACCCTGTTCGGTGACACGCAGGCCGCCTTTCAGGCTGCCCGGCGGCTGTGACAGCAGCGCAGCGTGCGCCGGTGCACCGCCACGACCAATAGAGCCGCCACGTCCGTGGAACAGCGTCAGGGCGATACCGGCTTTCTCGCAGGTCTTGATCAGGGCATCCTGGGCCTGATACTGCGCCCAGCTGGCGGCCATCACACCGGCATCTTTTGCTGAGTCAGAATAGCCAATCATCACCATCTGCTTGCCCTGAATAAAGCCGCGATACCAGTCGATGCCCAGCAGCTGGCTCATCACGTCATTGGCATTGTTCAGGTCATCAAGCGTTTCAAACAGCGGTGCCACTGGCATCGCGTAGGCGATACCGGCTTCTTTCAGCAGCAGATGCACGGCCAGCACATCTGATGGCACCTTGGCCATGGAGATGACATAAGCGGCAATTGAGCCTTGCGGAGCTTCGGCCGCCACTTTGCAGGTATCCAGCACTTCACGGGTGTTATCGCTTGGTTCCCACTGACGCGGCAGCAGTGGGCGTTTGGAATTCAGTTCGCGGATCAGGAAGGCCTGCTTGTCGGCTTCTGACCAGCTTTCGTAATCACCGAGGCCGAGATAGCGCGTCACCTCGGCAATCGCTTCAGTATGACGGGTGCTCTCCTGGCGTAGATCGATACGTACCAGCGGCACGCCAAAGCACTTCACGCGACGCAGGGTATCCAGCAGCTGACCATTGGCGATGATGCCCATGCCGCATTGTTGCAGTGACTGGTAAATGGCATACAGCGGCTGCCACAGCTGATCGTTGGACACCAGCAAATCGGCTGGACGCGGCACGCGCTCGCCTTTCAGACGGCGTTCCAGGAACGCCTGGGTGGTCACCAGTTGGCTGCGGATGCGCTTCAGAATGACGCGGTACGGCTCCAGCGCTTCCGGGTCGCCGCACAATTCACGCACTTCGTTGCTGCACTCGGACATCGACAATTCAGAAATCAACACACCGATATCGCGCAGGAACAGGTCGGCCGCTTTCCAGCGGCTCAGCTGCATCACCTGTCGCGTTACGCTGGAGGTGACATTCGGGTTACCGTCGCGGTCACCACCCATCCATGAAGTAAACTGAACCGGGACAAAATCCACCGGCAGCTGCATACCAAAGGTTTCTTCCACTTGCTCATTCAGCTCGCGCAGAAACGCCGGTACACCTTCCCACAGGCTGTTTTCCACCACGGCAAAGCCCCATTTGGCTTCATCGACCGGCGTTGGACGGTATTTACGGATTTCGTCGGTGTGCCAGGCCTGAGCAACCAGCTGGCGCAGACGGCGCATCACCTGGTTGTACTCATACTCGGTGATATCGCTATGGTCGAGTTGTTGCAGGCAGCTGTTCACTTCTACCAGTTTATGGATCAGCGTGCGACGGGTAATTTCGGTGGGGTGTGCAGTGAGCACCAGTTCCAGCGAGAGCGATTCAATAGCGGCACGGATATCGCTTTCGTTGAGGTCTTTCTGTTGTTTCAGGCGATCAAACGTGGTTTTCAGTAGCTCCGGGTGGTTGGCACCTTCACCGCTGCGTGCAATGGTCTGATACTGTTCAGCCACGTTGGTAAGATTCAGGAACTGACTGAATGCGCGAGCGACCGGTAATAGCTCGTCATTGGAGAGATTTTGCAGTGTGGACAGCAGTTCCTTACGATGAGTGTCATTTCCTGCACGAGATGACTTGGAGAGTTTGCGGATGGTCTCCACCCGATCGAGGATGTTCTCTCCCAGTGCATCCTTTATCGTATCCCCGAGCAGTTTGCCGAGCATACTGACATTACTTCGCATTGCGGAATATTGTTCGTTCATGTGACCCTGACACCCTTATCGTCTTTTTAATCTATATACCCAACGGGCATAACTTCGTCTTTTATCTAGCCACGTATCGCTCTGTTCGTCAATTGCCTTAAACTGACGAAATTTCGCTGCTAAATGATGGAAATTCAAAGAATTTAACGAGAGTGAAGCGAGATAAGTTATTCTTATTATCAAATCCCGAACATTGACAGGGCATTTTGCTGATTAAACAGTGAAATGCCCCATCAATTGTTCATCAGTGGCAAAAATGCTGCACGACCTGCGTGATAAGCGCATGGGTCGGTTTAATAAATGCCGTATCAATAAACTCATCCGGTTGATGGGCCTGATTGATGGAACCTGGGCCTAACACCAGGGTTGGGCAGAGTTGCTGAATAAACGGCGCTTCGGTGCAATAGTTCACCACTTCGGTCGGCGTGCCCAGCAATTTCTCCACCACTTTGACCAGCTCATGATCAACCGGGCACTCATAACCCGGAATCGGCGGATGTAACTCGCCCACGGTCAAACGGCCTGGCCAGCGTTCGCTCACCGGGGCCAGCGCTTCATTCAGCAGACCATCCAGATCGCTCAGGGTCAGGCCCGGCAGCGGACGAATATCCATATGCAGCTCGCAGCAGGCGCAAATGCGGTTGGCGGCATCGCCACCATGAATATGACCGAAGTTCATGGTCGGGTAGGGGATAGCAAAACCGTCGTGGTTGTAACGCGTTTTCAGCGTGTTACGCAGCTGCATCAGCTGGGTGATCGATTCATGCATCAATTCAATGGCGTTTACACCGCGTGACGGATCGCTGGAGTGGCCCGATTGTCCCTGAATACGAATCACATTGGAGAGATGGCCTTTGTGCGCACGCACCGGCTTAAGTGACGTCGGCTCGCCGATGATGGCGCAATCCGGACGCAGCTGGGTGGACTCGGCAAAATACTTCGCGCCTGCCATGGTGGTTTCTTCATCGGCCGTGGCGAGAATATAGAGCGGTTTGCTCAGTTTGGTCACGTCAACGTCACGCAGCGCATCCAGAATAAAGGCAAAGAAACCTTTCATATCTGCGGTGCCTAAACCGTATAACTTGTTGTCGTGCTCGGTCAGGGTAAAAGGATCGCGCGTCCAGCGGCCATCATCGAACGGAACGGTATCGGTGTGACCCGCCAGTAACAAGCCACCCGCGCCCGATCCCGTCTTCGCCAGCAGGTTAAATTTATGCCGTGTACCCGGTACCGGTTGCACCTCGGTACTGAAACCAAGATCACGAAACCAGCCTGCCAGCAAATTGATTAAAGTTTCATTGCTCTGATCGAGTGCGGCGTCAGTGGCACTGATCGACGGTGTGGCAATCAGCTGGCGGTAGAGTTCGATAAAAGGTGGTAATTTTGTCTTCACTGTTGACGGTCCTTGGGTTAGGATGTATCAATATTCATGCATTAATAGTGAATAAAAATACATTAACGTCGTCTGCATGTGAACAGTAAATTTTCTGCAAACGGCATCGTGGGCAACGGGGCAAGGCCGCGACCCGGAACGTGTGACTGTAATAAGGTATACAGCCTGATGTTGAATACGCTGATCGTTGGTGCCAGTGGTTATGCTGGCGTAGAGCTTGCCACCTACCTGAATCGCCATCCGCATATGAACATAACCGCTTTAGCGGTTTCAGCGCAAAGCCCGGATGCCGGAAAGTTACTGTCCGACCTGCATCCACAGCTGAAAGGGATTGTCGACCTGCCGTTGCAGCCGCTGAGTGATGCGTCTGAATGGGCGGATAAAGTCGATGTGGTTTTTCTCGCCACGGCGCATGAAGTCAGCCACGATCTGGCACCGGAATTCCTGAAAGCGGGTTGCGTGGTCTTTGATCTCTCTGGAGCGTTCCGCGTTAACGACGATGCTTTCTATACCCAATATTACGGTTTCACCCATCAGCACGGCGACTGGCTGGATAAAGCGGTTTACGGTCTGGCTGAATGGCAGCACGAGAAAATCAAAGAAGCACAGCTGGTCGCGGTGCCGGGCTGCTATCCGACTGCCTCACAGCTGGCGCTGAAACCGCTGGTGGAAGCGGGCCTGCTCAATGAAGCGCAGTGGCCGGTAATCAATGCCACCAGTGGCGTGAGCGGTGCCGGACGCAAAGCCAGCGTCACCACCAGCTTCTGCGAAGTCAGCCTGCAGCCGTATGGCATCTTCAATCATCGTCATCATCCGGAAATTGTTGCCCATCTTGGCACGCCGGTGATCTTTACGCCGCATCTGGGGAATTTCCCACGCGGCATTCTCGCCACCATTACCTGCCGCCTGAAGCCTGGCGTGAGTGAACAGGATGTGGCGGAAGCATTCCACAACGCCTACCATGACAAACCGCTGGTGCGTCTCTATAAGAAAGGCGTTCCGGCATTGAAAGGCGTGGTCGGCCTGCCATTCTGCGATATCGGTTTTGCCGTGCAGGGTGAGCACCTGATTGTGGTTGCCGCGGAAGACAACCTGCTGAAAGGTGCCTCTTCTCAGGCGGTACAGTGTTTGAATATTCGTTTCGGCTTCCCCGAAACGCTGTCACTGATTTAACGGGCGAGTAAGTAAACCATGACCAATCCTCTGATTATTAAACTGGGTGGCGTCCTGCTGGACAGCGAAGAAGCGCTGGCCCGTCTGTTTGATGCATTGCTGGCGTACCGCACCGAGTATCAGCGCCCGCTGATCATCGTGCATGGCGGTGGCTGCCTGGTGGATGAGCTGATGAAGAAGCTCGCACTGCCGGTGAAAAAGAAGAACGGTTTGCGCGTGACGCCAGCCGATCAGATTGACATTATTACTGGTGCCCTGGCAGGCACGGCCAACAAAACCCTGCTGGCCTGGGCGAAGAAATATGGCATCAATGCGGTAGGTTTGTGCCTGGGTGATGCTGGCCTGGTGAATGTTGCGCAGTTCGACGAAGAACTGGGCCACGTGGGTAACGCGACGCCGGGTAACCCTCAGCTTATCAACACGCTGCTGGGTGCAGGCTATATGCCGGTGATCAGCTCCATCGGTATCACCGATGCGGGTGAGCTGATGAACGTCAACGCGGACCAGGCGGCTACCGCGCTGGCAGCCACCATCGGTGCGGATCTGGTCCTGTTGTCTGACGTCAGTGGCATTCTGGATGGCAAAGGTCAGCGCATCGCAGAGATGACCGCCGCGAAAGCCGAGCAGCTGATTGCTCAGGGCATCATTACCGATGGCATGATCGTCAAAGTTAACGCAGCGCTGGACGCGGCACGTACCCTGGGTCGCCCCGTGGACATCGCCAGCTGGCGTCATGCTGAACAGCTGCCAACTCTTTTCAACGGTGTGTCGATTGGCACCCGGATTCTCGCTTAACGACTCTGATTCAAGGATTACGAAATGCAAACGCAAGGCATCAAAAAAATTGTTCTGGCTTACTCCGGTGGCCTTGATACGTCTGCCATCATTCCATGGCTGAAAGAGAACTACGGCGGTTGTGAAGTGGTTGCCTTCGTGGCGAATATCGGCCAGGACCCTGCAGATCTGGATGGCGTTGAGAAGAAAGCGCTGCAGTCAGGTGCCTCTGAGTGCCACGTGGTTGACCTGCGTGAAGAGTTCATCAGTGAATATGTTTACCCGGTTTTGCAGACCGGTGCGCTGTACGAAGGCACCTACCTGCTGGGTACTTCAATGGCGCGTCCGATTATCGCCAAAGCGCAGGTTGAGCTGGCACTTAAAGTGGGTGCTGATGCACTGTGCCATGGTGCGACCGGCAAAGGTAACGACCAGGTGCGTTTTGAAACCACCTATACCGCGCTGGCTCCGCAGCTGAAAGTGGTGGCTCCGTGGCGCGAATGGAACCTGCGTTCCCGTGAAGCGCTGCTCGACTACCTGAAAGAGCGCAACATCCCGACTACCGCGTCGCTGGAAAAAATCTACAGCCGTGACGAGAACGCCTGGCATATCTCCACCGAAGGCGGCGTGCTGGAAAGCCCGTGGAACGCCCCGAACAAAGATTGCTGGGTGTGGACCGTCGATCCGCTGGAAGCACCGGATCAGCCGGAAAACGTCACCGTGACCGTGGAAAAAGGCCGCGTGGTGGCGGTGAATGGTGAGAAACTCAGCCCGTTCGCCTGTCTGGAAAAGCTGAATGTACTGGGTGCGAAGCACGGTGTGGGCCGTATCGACATCGTGGAAAACCGTCTGGTGGGTATCAAATCCCGTGGTTGCTATGAAACCCCGGGGGGCACCATTATGGTCAACGCCCTGCGTGCGGTTGAGCAGCTGGTTCTGGATCGTGACAGCTTCAAATGGCGCGAGCAGCTGGGCCAGGAAATGTCATACGTGGTGTATGACGGTCGCTGGTTTGCGCCGCTGCGTCAGTCTATCCAGGCGGCTGCCGAGTCGCTGGCTGAGCTGGTGAACGGTGAAGTCGTGCTGCAACTGTACAAAGGCCAGGCTACCGCAATTCAGAAGAAATCTGCCAACAGCCTGTACTCAGAAGAGTTTGCCACCTTCGGCGAAGACGAAGTGTACGATCACCGTCACGCGGGCGGCTTTATCCGTCTGTTCTCGCTCTCTTCACGCATCCGTGCGCTGAACGAGCAGAAAAAGTAATTCCGCGCGAACGACACATTCATAAGGGCGGCTTCGGGCCGCCCTTTGTTTAACAGCATTCAGGAGTATTCAGATGGCACTTTGGGGTGGACGCTTTACCCAGGCAGCAGACCAACGGTTCAAACAATTCAATGACTCGCTGCGTTTCGACTATCGCCTGGCGGAGCAGGACATCATCGGTTCTGTCGCCTGGTCAAAAGCGCTGGTCACGGTCAATGTACTGAGCAGCGACGAACAGCAGCAGCTGGAGGCGGCGTTACAGGCGCTGCTGGCCGAAGTGCGTGCTAATCCGCAGCAAATTCTGCAGAGCGATGCCGAAGACATCCACAGTTGGGTGGAAGGCAAACTGATTGATAAAGTCGGTGCGTTGGGTAAAAAGCTGCACACCGGCCGTAGCCGTAATGACCAGGTCGCCACCGATTTGAAACTGTGGTGCAAAGAGCAGGTTGCGGTACTGCTGGACGCGACGCGTGAGCTGCAGAAAGCGCTGGTGGCGACGGCAGAGGCGAATCAGGATGCCGTGATGCCGGGCTATACCCACCTGCAACGCGCCCAGCCGGTAACTTTTGCCCACTGGTGTCTCGCCTATGTCGAAATGCTGGCACGTGATGAAAGCCGTCTGCAGGACACCCTGAAGCGTCTTGACGTCAGCCCGCTGGGCTGCGGCGCGCTGGCCGGTACCGCTTACGAGATTGATCGTCAGCAGCTGGCGGGGTGGTTAGGTTTTGCTTCTGCTACCCGCAACAGTCTTGATACCGTTTCTGACCGCGACCACGTGCTGGAACTGCTGTCTGATGCATCCATCGGTATGGTGCACCTGTCGCGCTTTGCTGAAGACATGATTTTCTTCAACACCGGCGAAGCAGGCTTTGTGGAGTTGTCGGACAAAGTCACTTCCGGTTCCTCACTGATGCCGCAGAAGAAAAACCCGGATGCGCTGGAACTGATTCGCGGCAAATGTGGCCGTGTGCAGGGCGCGCTGACCGGTATGATGATGACGCTGAAAGGGTTGCCGCTGGCCTACAACAAAGATATGCAGGAAGACAAAGAAGGCCTGTTCGACGCGCTCGACACCTGGCTGGACTGCCTGCATATGTCGGTACTGGTGCTGGACGGTATTCAGGTAAAACGTCCGCGTTGCCAGGAAGCGGCGGAGCAGGGTTATGCGAACTCCACTGAACTGGCGGATTATCTGGTCGCTAAAGGCGTGCCATTCCGTGAAGCGCACCATATCGTTGGTGAAGCGGTGGTAGAAGCGATTAAACAGGGCGTGGCGCTGGAAGCGTTAAGCCTGGCGCAGCTGAAGCAGTTCAGTGCGGTGATTGAGGACGATGTTTATCCGATTCTGTCGCTGCAATCCTGCCTGGATAAGCGTAACGCCCGTGGCGGCGTGGCACCACAGCAGGTGGCGCTGGCCATTCAGGAAGCGCAACAACGCCTGAGCTAAGGCCAAAAAAAAGCGGGCTATGGATAGCCCGCCAACCTCTAGCTTCGGAATTTCATTATTTTATAGGCACATCATCAAAGGGCTGGCACTCCCGGCCAACACAGTGATTTATCAGACTGATTGCAGGTGTTGCTCCGTCTTCTCAGCCTTTTTTCATCATTGCTTCAGATGGCACGTATTATTCCTGTCAGTGGCTTGATAGGGCTAATCGTTCATTGCTATTCTATCTATCGCCACGGGCTATCGTGGTTCGGAGGATATCAATGAACATTCGTGATCTGGAGTATCTGGTTTCGCTTGCGGAGCACCGTCATTTCCGCCGTGCAGCGGATGCCTGCCATGTCAGCCAGCCAACGCTGAGCGGACAAATTCGCAAACTGGAAGATGAACTGGGCGTCATGCTGCTGGAACGCACCAGCCGTAAGGTATTGTTTACCCAGGCTGGGCTGTTGCTGGTGGATCAGGCGCGCACCGTGCTGCGTGAAGTGAAGGTACTGAAGGAGATGGCCAGCCAGCAGGGCGAAACCATGTCCGGGCCGTTGCACATTGGGCTTATCCCCACCACGGGACCTTATCTGTTGCCGCAAATTATTCCGATGCTGCATCAGACCTTTCCCAAGCTTGAAATGTATCTGCACGAAGCGCAGACGCAGCAGCTATTGTCACAACTCGATAGCGGCAAACTCGACTGTGCAATTCTGGCGCTGGTGAAAGAGAGCGAAGCCTTTATCGAGGTGCCGCTGTTTGACGAGCCGATGAAACTGGCGATCTACGAGGATCACCCGTGGCACGATCGCGATCGTGTACCCATGTCGGATCTGGCTGGTGAAAAGTTGCTGATGCTGGAAGATGGTCACTGCCTGCGCGATCAGGCGATGGGTTTCTGCTTTGAAGCCGGCGCTGATGAAGACACCCATTTCCGTGCGACCAGCCTGGAAACGCTGCGCAATATGGTCGCTGCCGGAAGTGGCATCACGTTATTGCCTGCGCTGGCGGTGCCGAATGAGCGCGTGCGTGATGGTGTATGTTATCTGCCCTGTTATAAGCCAGTGCCACAGCGTACCATCGCGCTGGTCTATCGTCCCGGCTCGCCTCTGCGCAGCCGCTATGAGCAGCTGGCAGAAGCGATCAAAACCCATATGCAGGGTTATCTCGATAACACGTTAAAACAGGCGGTTTAAGCCATTTAACGCGGCAACGCGATAGGCTTCGGCCATAGTGGGATAGTTAAAGGTGGTATTCACGAAGTATTCAATCGTGTTACCGCCATTTTTCTGTTCCATGATGGCCTGGCCGATATGAATGATTTCTGCCGCACGTTCGCCAAAGCAATGAATGCCCAGAATTTCTTTGGTTTCACGGTGGAACAGAATCTTCAGACTGCCCACATTCATTCCGACAATCTGTGCACGCGCCAGGTGTTTGAACTGTGCACGTCCCACTTCATAGGGCACTTTCATTGCAGTCAGCTGCTGTTCCGTTTTTCCGACTGAACTGATCTCCGGAATGGTGTAAATCCCGGTGGGGATATCTTCAATCAGATGCGCGGTGGCTTCGCCTTTAATAATGGCCTGAGCAGCGATGCGACCCTGGTCATAGGCGGCTGAAGCCAGGCTCGGATAACCGATCACGTCACCGACCGCATAAATATGCGGCTGCGCCGTCTGGTACATGCTGTTGACCTTCAGCAGGCCACGACCATCTGCCTCCAGGCCGACATTTTCCAGCGCCAGTGAATCGGTATTACCGGTTCGACCATTGGCGTACAGCAGGCAATCTGCTTTCACCTTCTTGCCGGATTTGAGGTGAATGATGACGCCATCGTCCACGCCTTCAATCTTCTCAAACTCTTCGTTGTGACGAATCACCACGCCGCTGTTCCAGAAGTGATAAGACAATGAATCCGACATCTCCTGGTCGAGAAACGCCAGCAGACGATCGCGGGTGTTGATCAGGTCAACCTTCACGTTCAGACCGCGGAAAATGGAGGCATATTCACAGCCGATCACCCCGGCACCATAGATAATGACGTGGCCCGGTTCATGGTGCAGATTGAGGATCGAATCGGAGTCATAAATACGTGGATGGGTGAAATCGACATCATGCGGATGATAAGGGCGCGATCCGCAGGCAATAACAAACTTTTCTGCGGTTAAGCGTTCGCGGGTGCCATCCGGTTGTTCCACTTCGATGGTGTTGGCATCAACAAAATGCGCATCGCCCTGATACAGCTCACACCGGTTACGCTCGTAAAAACCCTGCCGCATCGACGTTTGCTGACTGATGACGTTTTCGGTGTGGTTAAGGATATCCGCAAAGGAGGAGCGCAGAAGCCGGGTGTGGTCACTATAAAGGGGGTTTTGATTGAACTCGATAATACGGCTGACAGCATGACGCAACGCTTTGGAAGGGATGGTGCCCCAGTGAGTACAACCGCCGCCGATGTTATGGTAGCGTTCGATCACTGCGATGCGCGCTCCCTGCTTCACCAGCCCCATGGCCGCACCTTCACCGCCCGGACCGGAGCCAATCACAATGGCATCGTAATCGTAAGACTTTTGCATACCAGTACGTCCTATGTTTCTATACATTTTTACAACGAGATTCTAACATCTCGCCGCGCACTTCTGAATTCTAACAGTGATTTTTGCCTGATTTTGACAAAGCGTGAGGTTCACAGGCATTCACAAACTTTGCGGCACTGGCGGCTACAAAGTTTGTTATAGTGCCTGCCTGATTACTCACAGGGCAGAGAGAATGGGCGTCAGAGCGCAACAAAAAGAACGTACAAGGCGTTCTTTGATTGAAGCCGCCTTCAGTCAGTTAAGTGCAGAACGGAGTTTCGCCAGCCTGAGCCTGAGAGAGGTCGCTCGCGAAGCTGGCATTGCGCCTACCTCGTTTTACCGTCATTTCCGGGATGTGGATGAACTGGGTCTGACCATGGTTGACGAAAGTGGCCTGATGTTGCGTCAGCTGATGCGTCAGGCACGCCAGCGTATTGCCAAGGGCGGCAGCATTATTAAGACCTCCGTCGCAACTTTTATGGAGTTTATCGGGAACAATCCCAACGCTTTTCGTCTCTTACTACGCGAGCGTTCCGGAACCTCTGCTGCGTTCCGTGCGGCAGTCGCGCGTGAAATTCAACACTTCATTGCCGAACTGGCGGATTACCTGGAGCTGGAGAACCGCATGCCGCGTAGCTTTACCGAAGCGCAGGCGGAAGCGATGGTCACCATCGTGTTCAGCGCTGGGGCGGAAGCGCTGGATGTGGATATTGAGCAACGTCGCAAGCTGGAGGACCGCCTGGTGCTACAGCTGCGTATGATCGCCAAAGGTGCGTATTACTGGTATCGCCGGGAGCAGGAGCGCCTGTCGGTAACACTGGAAAAAACCGAAGAGTAATGTGATAAGGATAATGAAATGATTGAGCAAAACCCTCGCGATAAAGGAACGCTTTTACTGGCTTTTATCACCGGTTTAGCCATCAACGGCTCCTTTTCGGTGCTGTTCAGTGCGTTTGTACCGTTTTCGATTTTTCCGCTGATCGCCCTGGGCCTGGCGGCCTGGTGCCTGCATCAGCGTTACCTGAACCGCAATATGCCGGATGGTATGCCTTCACTGGCAGCGGCGTTTTTTCTGCTGGGGATTCTGGTCTACAGCGCGTTGGTTCGTGCCGAGTATCCGGATATCGGCTCCAACTTTATTCCCACCATCCTGATGGTGGCGCTGGTGTTCTGGATTGCGACACGCTTTAAGCGACCGAAGAACAAGAATTAAAAAAAACGGGAACCTCAGGGTTCCCGTTTTTTATTCAGGCTTTGCGCGTCAGTAACACGCCACACTCCATATGATGGGTGTAGGGGAATTGATCAAACAGCGCGAGGCGTGCAACGTCATGGGTTTCCGCCAGCGTGGCGAGATTGTCGCACAGCGTCTGCGGATTGCAGGAGATATAAAGGATGCGCGGGTAAGCCTGCACCATCCGGACGGTTTCGGCGTCCAGCCCGCTACGCGGCGGATCAACGAAAATGGTTTCACACTGATAACTTTGCAGGTCGATACCTTCCAGGCGGTTAAAACTGCGCACGCCGTTCATGGCCTGGGTGAACTCTTCTGCCGCCATGCGGATGATCTGCACATTATCAATCTGATTGGCGGCAATATTGTATTGCGCCGCCGCCACCGAAGGTTTAGCGATTTCCGTTGCTAACACGCGACGGAAATTCCGCGCCAGCGCCAGCGAAAAGTTACCATTACCGCAATACAGCTCCAGCAGATCGCCGCGCGCGTTTTGTGTCACATCCAGCGCCCACTCCAGCATCTGAATATTCATCGCCGCATTGGGCTGGGTGAAACTGTTCTCTACCTGACGATAAATTAACTCTTTGCCCGCTACCGGCAGGCGCTCATCAATATAATCACGATCGAGACAGATTTTGGTTTTGGTGGCACGTCCAATCAGCTGGACATCAAGACCTTCAGCGCGCAGGGCATCGCGTAACGCCGTCGCCGCCTGCTGCCACTCCTCCTCCAGTTTACGGTGATAAAGCAGAGAAATGACGATTTGGTTGCTCAGCGTCGACAGATAATCGATCTGGAACAATTTATGGCGCAGGACGCGGTTATCACGGATCGCATCGATCATTTTTGGCATCAGCTGGTTGATCAATTCACTGGCGGCAGGAAATTGATCAACCCGAATGCGTTGTTTGGTCTGCTGATCAAAGATGATGTGGTACAGATCGTCACCATCGTGCCAGATGCGGAATTCGGCGCGCATGCGGTAGTGACTGACCGGTGAACGAAACACCTCCACCTCAGGCGCAGCAAATGGTGTCATCATCGCCTGCAAACGGCTGACTTTTTCCGCCAGTTGCGCGTCGTATTGTTCAATCGGGAGTTGTTCGGGTGTCATCTTTAATCCTGGTAATAAGCCTGCTTGCCGGGCGATTGTAGGCATTCACCTGCTGATGTCCAGCACCGCGCGAAAGAAGATGGCTGGAAGTCTGGATTTCTGGCCTTCTTATCCGTAGACTGCGGCAGCCGGCCTCCTTGAGTTAAAAGGGAATCCAGTGTGAATCTGGAGCTGACGCGCAGCGGTAAAGAATGTCGTGGTGATTGCTGATGCAGACACTGTCCTGTGGGATGGGAAGTCTTCACCATTAATGATTCTCAGCCCGAAGACCTGCCGGTGTGACGTCGCAATTCGTACGGTCATCGCGTGCTATCGATCGTATGCCTGCGGCATCCTGCTTCGTCTTTTGGATGCTATAACAATGAAAAAAACACATGCTTCGCTGTTTGCCTTCAGTGCAACGGCGGTGTCTCTCTGGGCGCAATATGGCTATGCCCAGCAGGATGATGATACGCAAATCGTTACCGCCAACCGTTTTGCTCAGCCGGTTTCTTCCGTGCTTGCACCCACCACGGTGGTTACCCGGGAAGAAATCGATCGCTGGCAGGCAAAAAGCCTCACCGATGTGATGCGTCGCCTGCCGGGCGTGGATATCGCGCAAAACGGTGGACTCGGCCAGCAAAGTTCGATGTTTATCCGTGGTACTAATTCCAGCCACGTGTTGATTCTGATCGACGGGGTGCGCCTGAACCAGGCGGGTATCTCCGGTTCTTCCGATCTCAGCCAGATTCCACTCTCGCTGGTGCAACGCATCGAATATATCCGTGGTGCTCGTTCGGCGGTGTATGGATCGGATGCCATCGGTGGCGTGGTGAACATCATTACCGGTCGCGATAAAACCGGTACGACGCTGACGGCGGGTGTCGGGTCGAAAGGTTATCAAAGCTACGATGGCTCGACGCAGCAACAATTGGGTGATGCGACCAAACTGACGCTGGCCGGTAACTATACCTATACCAAAGGCTATGATGTGGTGGCGAACCTGCCAGACATCTATGGCGATCCGGCGCAAAAAGACCGTGACGGATTTATGAGCAAAACCCTTTACGGCTCACTGGAGCATCAGTTCAGCGACCAGTTCAGCGGCTTCGTGCGTGGTTACGGCTTTGATAACCGTACCGCCTATGACGGCTACCCAACTTATGTTGAACCCAACACCTTTGTTGATACCCGTCAGCTTTACAGCCAGACATGGGATACCGGCCTGCGCTTTAATCAGGGCATCTATTCTTCTCAGCTGATCGCCAGTTACAGCCACACCAAGGATTACAACTACAGTCCTCAGCTGGGTAAATATGATGCCACCGCTTCGCTGGATGATGTTCAGCAGTACAACCTGCAATGGGGCAACACGGTACAGGTGGGGCATGGTGCCATTAGTGGCGGTGTTGACTGGCAGAAACAGACTTCAGAACCCGGTACCAATTCCACGGTGGATGGTCAGGAACAGCGTAACACCGGCATCTACGCGACGGCCCAGCAGCAGTTTGGTAGCGTGACGCTGGAAGGCGCGGTACGTGGTGATGACAACAATGCCTTTGGCTGGCATAGCACCTGGCAGAGCAGCGCCGCCTGGGAATTTGTTGATGGCTACCATGTCTTTGCCTCTTATGCGACTGCGTTCAAAGCGCCTAACCTGGGACAGCTTTATAGCAGTTACTACGGCAACCCAAATCTGAAGCCGGAAGAGAGTAAACAATGGGAAGGCGGTTTTGATGGCTTAACCGGCCCGGTAAACTGGCGTGTGTCGGGCTATCGCAATGACATCGATAACCTGATTGATAGCGACCCAAGCACCTACGTTTACTACAACATCGACAAAGCGCGTATTAAAGGCGTTGAAGCCACGGCTTCTTTCGATACCGGTCCTCTGAGTCATACGATTTCTTATGATTATGTCGATGCGCGTGATGCAGAAACCAATCAGCAATTGTTACGCCGTGCTAAGCAGCAGGTGAAATACCAGCTCGACTGGACGGTGTTCGATTTGGACTGGTCCATCACCTATCACTACCTCGGTGAGCGTTACGACAACGATTACAACCACTCCTATTCTGCGCAACGCATTAAACTGGGCGGCGTGAGTTTATGGGATCTGGCTGTATCGTATCCGGTCACCTCTCAGCTCACCGTTCGTGGTAGAATTGCCAACCTGTTCGATAAAGACTACGAGACAGTGTATGGCTATCAAACTCCAGGAACGGAGTATTACCTCAGCGCCAGCTACAGCTTCTGATCTGCGTCCCACCGTGCTGGTGTTTGACTCCGGCGTCGGTGGGCTCTCCGTCTACGAAGAGATTCGGCAACTTCTGCCGGATCTCCACTATCTCTACGCCTTCGATAATGAAGGTTTCCCCTACGGTGAAAAAACCGAAGACTACATCGTCGAACGCGTTGTTTCGGTGGTTAAGTCCATCACGCAACGGTTTCCGCTGGCGCTGGTGGTTATTGCCTGTAACTCGGCCAGTACGGTTTCTTTACCCGCATTGCGTGAAAAGTTCTCCTTCCCGGTGGTGGGTGTGGTACCCGCCATTAAACCGGCAGCGCGCTTAACGCGTAATGGTGTTGTCGGGTTACTGGCGACGCGGGGCACGGTAAAACGTCCGTATACCCATGAGCTGGTGGCGCAGTTTGCGCGCGAATGCCAGATTAAAATGTTGGGTTCTTCAGAGCTGGTCGAACTGGCTGAGGCGAAGCTGCACGGAGAAGAAGTGCTGCTGGATGATGTGCGCCGCGTGGTACAGCCATGGCTGCGCATGAAGGAGCCGCCGGATACGGTGGTGCTGGGATGTACTCACTTCCCTTTATTGCGCGACGAGTTACAGCTGGTGCTGCCGGAGGGGACGAGGCTGGTGGATTCTGGCGCGGCGATTGCGCGTCGAACAGCCTGGCTGCTGCAACAGGCTACGCCCACTGCACTATCTTCTGCGTCTAATATGGCATTTTGTACCCGGATGGATGAGGAAGTGCTGCAATTATCAGCAGTATTGCAGCGTTATGGCTTCCCATTGCTGGAAAAACTGGCGCTTTAGTGGCTTTTCGTCGAAAAAAACAACACTCAGAAATTAAATTGCATTTAGCACTTGTCAGCCTCAAAGAACTCCCTATAATGCGCCTCCACTGACACGGCACAACGGCTTACGAAGCGCTGAGTTAAGTAGGTGGCCTTAAGTGGCAACCTTCAGAAAAGCAAAAATAAATGCTTGACTGAAAACGCGGAAAGCGTAACATACGCAACCCGCGCCACACGAGAAATGTGGCACTGCTCTTTAACAATTTATCAGACAATCTGTGTGGGCACTCGCAGGATTGATATCAAAAGTCTACGGACTTAAAAAATATCAAGTCTCAAGAGTGAACACGTAATTCATTACGAAGTTTAATTCTTTGAGCATCAAACTTAAATTGAAGAGTTTGATCATGGCTCAGATTGAACGCTGGCGGCAGGCCTAACACATGCAAGTCGAACGGTAGCACAGAGGAGCTTGCTCCTTGGGTGACGAGTGGCGGACGGGTGAGTAATGTCTGGGGATCTGCCCGATGGAGGGGGATAACTAC